>JAISNF010000222.1 GCA_031276415.1 Planctomycetaceae bacterium | reverse complement strand
CCCGAAAAATTCTGTGTCAAAATAGGGGGGGGGGGGGGCGATATAGGGGATTCACTCTGGTCGAATTGCTAGTTGTCATAGCAATTATCGGCGTATTGATTGCCCTGTTGCTTCCCGCTATCCAGGCAGCCCGAGAAGCCGCAAGAAGAATGCAGTGCAGCAACCACCTAAAACAACACGGCATCGCCGTCCACAATTTTCACGACACCTACAAAGGTTTACCGCCATGTGGAATGGGAGTTGCGGGACCAACTTGGTATCCGTTTATCTTCCCATTTATGGAACAACAAAGTTTATACATTTCGATGGCTAACGCTAATTGCGGTGGTCGATCAAAATGGAAAGTCTTTTGCGATTCCGGTGTTGGTTCGGGAGGCGGTTCAGTAACTCCAGCCAATACATGGTTTATGGGAACAGCAACAACCGGAACTCCCTTAACAGAAGAAGAACGAAATGGGTTTGGCTCCATCGCCTACGCCAAATGTCCGTCACGACGATCCGGCGTTCAATTAGTTAAAGAAACAGGCGGTTCGTCACCAGCCTATTGGAATGTCGGTCCTACTGGTGATTATGCTGTTGCCTTTGGCTATCATGAGCAGGCAGCTGGATCATATAACTGGTATCGTTTGGTTCAACCGGAACGGGCGGTAAATCCTGAGTTATATCCTGGTCCGTTACGTGCTCCGATTTTTCAAAGCCAAGAAACAAGCGGACTACCAGATTTTAATTCATGGCAACCACGTGATACATTTGCTTACTGGCAAGATGGAACAAGCAACCAATTTCTGATTGGTGAAAAACATGTCCCGTTAGATAAAATTGGTATTTGTCCTGAGGAAAAACAAAATTATGATTGTTCGTTTATTTTTACTCAACCGAATGGTCGAGATATGTCCGCAGCACGAAGACAAGTACGTTTACGAAACGACAATACGCTTGATGGTGGACAAGTTCTTATGCTTGATCCCTACTATAAAGGAACAGTCGGAACAACAAAACCTACTAATGACTATGCTTTTGGTAGCGCGCATCCCGGAATTTCTCAATTCCTTTTAGGTGATGGTTCCGTTGTTGCTTGTCCGGTAACAACACCACATCCTACATTACGAAAGTTGACTTGTGTTAATGATGGCAACAATGTTGCCGTACCTTGGTAACAATTTTTTTCAATTACTATTATGTTTTTACGTAACATTTTTATTTTTTTGCTATTTAGTGGAATTTGTTTTGCTGAAGAGTCACGGATCAGCATGAATACTGATACAGAAAAGGGAATCACAACCTTTTCAATTGACAGTAAACCAGTTGTCGTTTATCGGCATGGTGATGATGTTGATCTGCCGCATTTTTTTCCGTGGAACAGTCCGTCGGGACGGAATATGACTATTGATATTACCGGACCGTTTCCACATCACCGCGCTTTTTGGGTTTCAGAAAATAATGTTATACTCGAAGGTGCAGAGATGAAAAAACCATTTGCCAATTACTCCGCACTTTACAGCGGTGTTAAAAAAACCGGCGAACAATGGCAATCCGCCCCATTTACGCAACGTTCAAAACATGTTTCGTTTTCGAATCAAAAATCATCCGCTAATATATTTGATGTTGATGAAACGATTCTTTGGCTATGCGATGAAACAAAAATTGCCGATGAATTACGGCATTATCGTTTCACTGCCTTAGACAACGGCGAATATTTTATTGATTTTTCGTTCAAAATTGTTGCCGCTTATGGTAAATTAACGGTCAAATGTGATTTGACTCATTATGCGTATCCTTATATCCGAATGAATAAAATGTTCAATGTCGAAAACGGTAAGGGAACAATCACTAATTCTGAAGGTGCTGTTGGTCAAGGTGCTACGGATCAGAAAGAAGCCTTTTGGGTAGATTATTCCGCTCCAACACCAGACGGTGGTGCCGAAGGACTTAGTTGTTTTCTTCATCCGTCACAGAAGCCTCCGCATCGTTGGTTGACTCGAAATTATGGAACTTGGGGACCACGACGTGAAAACAGTCAACATAATACAACTTTTGAAATTCCTAAAGGCAATTTTATCAATCAACGCGTTGGTCTCCTGATTCATCGCGGTGATGTCAAAACCGGTAATGTTGCGGAACGTTACAAAGCATATTGTGACGGAAAATTATAAATATTTTCAGAGTACCGGAAGCAATTATTGTAAAACTTCCGGTATGTTTTTTTCATAATTTTACAAAGAAAGGTTTTAACAGCAATGTTACAACAATTACAACAAAAAACTTCACGCCGTAACTTTTTGAAATCTGCTGCTGTTACGGTTTCGGTTCCGGCATTGACGGTTTCGACTGTTGCGGTTCCGATGTTGATTCCGCGCACGGTTTTTGCCGATGTTGCCGCAAAACGTCCCGGCGCAAATGAACGAATCGGTGTTGCCGGAATTGGAGTTGGTCGGCAAGGCAGCGGCGTTTTCAATGCCGCAGCAAACGATAAACGCACAGAAATAATCTGCGTTTGTGACGTTTGGAAAAAACGAGCCGAAGAAATCGCCGCTAAATATAAACTCGCGCCGGAATTTGCTTATCAGGATTATCGCAACGTTATCGACAACAAAAATGTTGACGCCATCGTTACCGCAACTCCTGAACATTGGCGTTCACTGATTTGCGTCAATGCGGCTTTGGCGGGAAAACATCTTTACGTCGAAAAACCAATTACACTCACAATAGAAGACGGTGTTCTCATGCGAAAAGCCGTACAGAAAACCGGTATCGTTTTTCAGTGCGGAAGTATGCAGCGGTCAATGGTTCCCAATTATCTCGGTTGTAAATTTATTCGGGAAGGACATCTCGGTAAAATTACCGAAGTGATTTCCGCTAATTACGAATCGCCTTGGTTTTGCAATTTGCCGGAAGAAAAAATTCCCGAAGGTCTTGACTGGAATCTTTGGTGTGGTCCAACGGAACCTGTTCCGTTTCATTCGCAACTTTTTGTTCCGCGCGGCAATCCGGGTTGGTTATCGTTCCGAAATTATTCCGGCGGCGAAATGACCGGTTGGGGAACACACGGCTTTGATCAAATTCAATGCGCACTCGGTATGGACGACACGGGACCTGTTGAAATTCTGGTCGAAGGCGAAATATTGCAACCGCCCACCTACGACAAACCGGAATCCGCTAAACGCGGAAACGATATTTGCTCAAAACCAAAACTCGCCTATCGCTACAAAAACGGTTTGACTGTCCGGCTTGCCGAAGGAAATCGCGGCGGCGGAATTTTTATCGGCGAAAAGGGCAAGGTTGAAATTTTCCGCAACAAAATGACTTCAAATCCAAAGGAACTTGCCGAAAACTGGTTGAAAGCAAACGCCGATGTCAAATTACCGAGTCATGTTACGGATTGGATTAATTGTATTTACAGCGGTGAAAAGACCATCGGTAATCTTGAAACAGGAATCCGTACCGCAACAATTTGTCATATTTTGAACATTGCCCGTTATTTGGGACGTAATTTGAAATGGGATCCGGTAAAAGAAGAATTTCCCAATGACGCAGAAGCCAATTCCTGGTTGCGCCGTGAACACCGAAAAGGTTTTGAACAACCAACCGTGTAACTCTTTTTAAATTTGT
>JAISNF010000220.1 GCA_031276415.1 Planctomycetaceae bacterium | reverse complement strand
CCCAATCCTATTATTATATCGATAATTTTAAGTCATTTCAAATCTTTCGGGCAAGCGCACCGCTGAAATATTACTTTTCAAATAGTTACATTGATACATATACATGACTGCAAAAAAGGAAGATTTTTACATAATTCTTTCTATAACGAGTAATAATTAGGAAAAAATCGTCTCGGAACTTCTGTTTAGTCATTTTAGATACGCCAGTTTAATAATGTCATACTTTAGAATATGTTTTAAGATATACAATTCAATATAAAATAAAAAGTAAAAAGTTGTTCCAACAATTATTAAAGCAACAATATTATATGGTAATAAAAGATCAGCATAAACTCTATCACCATTCGAAAAAACAGCATATCTCTTTCCATCTGTAGTGACTTCTATCGTAACAAACCGAATCTGTTCAGCAGTTACTCTTTCATGACCAAACCAAACAACTGTCCTGAAATAAAAAAGAACAATCACAAAAAAAATTTCATGAACGGTTACAATTTGGGCAAAGTAAAATTTGGGCAAAGTGAAGTGTTAAATTGCCCGATTGGATTGCCCGAAAAGAAATCTGTTTTTTTCTCTTGACAGTTGTTCGATAAATCTGTATTGTTCGTCTGGTCGATTGGTTTGAAGTAAATTGTCTGTGCGACCACCACGCGGTCAGGATGACCGAAATCCAGATTATAAAGGAATAACAAAATGAAAGGAAATTTCAATCAAGCCTCAAAAGAACCGGAACTTCAAGGGGTTGCTCTCCTTGATTTGAAACGTCAATACGAAGTTTTGAAAGACGAAATCGCAGAATCACTCAAAAAAGTTTGTGATAGCGGTGCGTTTGTGCTTGGTCCTGAAGTAAAAAACCTCGAAAATAATATAGCAACTTATTCACAAGTCGAACACGCCATCGCCTGCGCTTCAGGAAGCGATGCCTTGCTGCTTGCTCTCATGGCAACAGGTGTGGGACCAGGCGATGAAGTGTTGGTTCCCAGTTTCACTTTTTTTGCCACCGCTAGTGCTGTTACCCGATTGGGAGCCAGACCGGTTTTTGTCGATATTGAACCAAAATCATTCAATATGTCCGTAACCGATGCAACTCAAAAAATCACCGCACACACAAAAGCAATGATTCCGGTTCATCTTTTCGGGCAAATGGCGGAAATGGTTGAACTCAACCGATTGGCTCAAAAATCGGGAATCACCGTAATCGAAGACGCTGCTCAATCTATCGGAGCGGAATTGGAAGGACGCCGCGCAGGTTCTTGGGGAGATATGGGAGCGTTTAGTTTCTACCCGACAAAAAATTTGGGCGGAGCAGGCGATGGCGGTTTGGTAACCACCCGCAATAACCAATTTGCACAACTCCTGAAATTGTTGCACGTTCACGGTATGGAACCGCGATATTATCACCGCATCATCGGAATTAACAGCCGTTTGGATTCGCTCCAAGCCGCTATTATCAATGTCAAAATTAAATATCTCGAAAGTTGGACAATGATGCGCGTCCAAAACGCTCAACGTTACAATGAAATGTTTCTCGGTGCCGGATTGGAAAATATGATTAGTGTTCCCAAACAACTTCCCAATCGGCGGCATGTCTGGAATCAGTACACGGTTCGGGTGTTGGACGGTCAACGCAATGAATTACACAAAAAACTCGCAGAACAAAAAATCGGCTCGGAAATTTATTATCCGTTCGGTTTGCACGAACAGGAATGTTTCAAATATCTCGGTTATACTTCCGAATCATTGCCGGAAACTTATCGGGCAAGCCGTGAAGTTTTATCATTGCCGATATTTCCCGAATTGACAGAGAATGAACAGCAACTTGTTGTTCGCAGTATCAAATCGTATTTCGATATCAATCCTGCAAGACATGTCTTTCCGGCGGCAACAGTTATTCCGGTTAAAAAACGCGACGCAGCGTAAATCGGCGGTATGAATGGTATGATTGACGTTATGATTTGCGGGTTGTGGTTTGTGTTCTAACAACAAACCACAACTCCAAACCACAAACCCAAAAATGGTTATTCAAAAATACCCGCACCAAATTCGGCTTTTTTCTTCCGTGTTATTGTGGAGTTCCGCGATACAAGCGAAACTTGAGGAACATCCTGTATAAAATCGTTTGTTCCTTCTTCGCCGGAATCATTGTAATCATCATAAGAGGAAATGTATCCGGGTAATTTGGATTTTTCAAGTTCCTCTTCAAACGCCTTAACAATACGTTCCTGAATTGCTTCGCGACAGGCGGAATTAATCGGATGCGCAATATCGGCATAAAGTTTATTCCGACCGGATTCGTCCCGCAATTCGGTGATCTCTTCGAATTTGTAACCGCATTGGTTACAATAAGACGCTTTGAGATGATTTTTGCAACGACAACGCGGGCAGTGAGCCGTGAGTTTCCGACTGGGCATTGCCACAAACGGACCATTGGTACCATCAATGATTTTCAAATCACGTATAACAAAACAATTGTCAAACGTAATTGAACAAAAAGCCCTAAGTCGTTCACTAGGATCTTCCATTAATTTGATACGAACTTCGGTAATTTCCATGATAAGTCTCCTTAAAAGCGGCAGGTAATTTTTTATTAGTTACTTGTTACTAAAACGTGATAGTTTTTAGTACGTTGGCGGAGTTGTCCGGCAACGAATTTTGCATGCCGATCATTTCGGCAAAGCCCGTAAAATGCGGTTCCACTTCCGCTCATACGGACAGTAAGGCAATCAAATTTTTCCAGTTCTTTTTTTATTTGCGTGAATGGCTGCCAAATGACTTGAGCCGGCATTTCAAGACGATTGAAAAAACAACGCCCGATTTGGACGAGATCGCCTTGTTTTAGTTCGGCAATTAATTTTTCAGGGTACTGAAATTGTAAATCATGGCATGACATACATTGGTCATAAACAGTTTTGGTTGAAAGTCCTTCGTGAGGTTTCAGGATTACGAAATGTAGTTTGGGAATTAACCCGATTGATCGGATTATTTCGCCGCGCCCATGACTAATACTGGCGTTTTGATGAAAAAAAACAGGACAATCGCTTCCAATTTCAGCAGCAATTGCGATGAGTTCTTCATCGGGGATTTTCAAATTCCAAACATGTTTTGCGGTCTGAATAGCGGCGGCGGCGTCACTGGAACCGCCGCCAAGACCCGCTTGACTCGGAATCCGCTTGAATAACCTGATTTTAGCCCCTCGAACAATCCCGGTACGTTTCCGAATAAGTTTTATCGCCCGAATAACAAGATTATTCTCATTATTCGGAATATCCGCAGAACCGTTTTGACAAAAAAATTCAATTCCTTCGTTTTGGGTTGGTTCAAACATCAAGGTATCAAAAATCCGAATGGGAACAGCAATGGAAGTAATTTCATGAAATCCATCATTACGTTTTCCATACACTTCGAAAAAAAGATTAAGTTTTGCCGGAGTGTGTGCTATCCAAAAAGTTTCCGATTTATAAAGGAACATCATTTCTCCGTGTAATTTTTCCGCGTAATTTTTTTTCGGTTTTGCAGATAATGATTATCGACTGTTTTTGATTTACTGCAACCGGTTCCCATTTTTCCTGAAAATACCAGGCTATTGGGGCAAGTTCGGGACATTCCCGAAACTTTCAATCCATCATTGCGTTAAACATATCTATTGTATCCCTCGACAAGGTAAAATGTCAAGATGGAATTTTTGGCATTTGCACAAAACCGGTTTATGGCACTTCGGATAAGTGTTACATTCCATACAAATATACATCAGAAAATAATGTATTACCGATAAATTCCAATAAATCCCGATAAAACCCCAAATTTATTTTTATTAACCACAGATTTTTATTAACCACAGAGGACACAGCGGAAAATTTTTTAATTGGAATAACTCAATACTCCGGCGGTTGAAACCGCTGACTATATTGGAAATGCCCCGAAAGGGAAATACAAAGTTATAATTGACTTTTGATCTAAAATAATTTAAAAAAATTCTTCTCTGTATTCTCTGTGGTTAAATAAAAAAACCGGTTATTAGAAGTTACCTTATTTTTATTTCATATTTTCGTCATTTTATATTTTAAAATTCATCTGCGATTATCTGCGTAATCTGCGGATAATTTTAAAAATAATCTGCGGACAATTTTTTGTTATCGTTTTTCAATTGCCTGCATGAGATTGGCGAGTTCTTTGTTGCCGGGTAAGCGTTGGTCGGCAAGCGCAAAAACTATTTTGGCATCTTCGTTTCTGCCTTCAACCGCTAAATCACGAATCCAGAAATAATAAACATGAAGTTGATTCGCCTGAAATTTATCGTAACTCGGATCAAGATAAACTCCCCGATCCAAAAGCAACGCCGCAATATCATAACGTTTCGGATTTAATTCCGTCGTCAGTTCAATTGACCAGTTGTTGATCGCCGCCATAAAATTCCCCCACGCCGTTGCGTTGATCGGATCAAGATGCAACGCTTTAACATTTGACATTGCCGCTTCCGCATATCGTTTTTCAGCGTGAAGATCAACTCCCTTATTGTAATAAATCGTTGCAATTAATTGTACCGGAGAAATTTCGCGTTTTTTTTGAAGTAAATCTTTTGGCGCAAAATCGGAATTTGTAACAGAATGAGCGTTTGTATTGTTTGTAATATTGGAAGTCTGATTACCGGTTATCGGATACGCTTCCGCCGGAACAGCAGACGCAATTATTGCATTATTTCGCTCCGTCTCATTTTTGTACTCAAACCATCGGGGACAAGTCGTTTCAATATCTATCGATGTACCGTCATCGAATTTGACTCGGCTCAAAGCATGACCGGGCATTTCCAATGCGTAAACATCCAAACCAGCCTTGTAAGCAAGACAATTGAATAATATTGTTGCACTAACACAATTAAAACGTCCCGTTTCCAATACTTTGCCCAAATTTGTACAATCAAGATCATACTGACCGGTCAAAATTTTCTGATGCAATAATTCAAATAATTTTCGGGTAAGTGCCTCAGGAGAATTTTCCTGATGAACGGATTGCAAGTACTGATTGGCTTCCGCAACAATTTTATCAATCCGCATTTCATAGTTACGAAATTTGTTTGGATCGCGTACTCCTTCGACAATCAACGCCGCACGAAACAAATCGAAATTGTCCCAACGACCATCCTGTGCATCTTGAAGCAATGCCCGTTCAACAGGATCAACACCGTAAACAACAATTCCATATTTTATTGCATCATTCGTTCTGCGGTTCAGGCGAATCAGATAACTGTCGCCCGTTACAGAAACATTGGCGGTGTTTGGTCCTATAAAACGCAGAACATCTTGACGCAAAACATCCTCTGTTGTTCCTTTATTGGTGTTTCCCGAATCGGCGGTAACTTGTTGATTAAGGGAAAAAAACGTACCAATAATGAGAACAAACAGAATAAAAACATGAGGATAGGCGTGTTTTTTCTGTATTTTATTTTGTTCTTTCACAATGAAGTGAATAATTAGGGACCGAAACGTTGCCTGACAGGTAAGTAAAAACGTTATGCTCATGGTATTGGCCCCTCCATGAATTTGGTGAAATCGAGTTGGTAAAGAACACAATTTATTGAAAACAGAATCTTTTTAACGAAAATTTTGCATTCAGTGATAATTACTATAGACTAAAACGATGTTTTTGGGAATTAAAGGTTGAGGATTTTTTCAAAAAAATTCCGATATGTTACCACAAGCAAACAGAGTGTATCGATTCAACAAATCATAACGATTGAATAAATAATTCGGGTTGTTCGTGGTTTTTTACCCTTTCCGCATTTAATACGAATTTAATACGAATTGTTGAACAATTTGTTGATAAAATCTGAAAAAAATTTAAGTAACCATTCACGTAAAATACGCAGTTACCTTATTTTTATTAACCACAGATTTTTTAACCACAGAAAACACAGAGAAGAAAAAAATTGCCAAAAAATATATCAATATCTTGCAATATTCTCAAAATAACCTATTCTATATTGTCTTATCAATTAAAAAATTTGATGCGGTATTAGTCGTCGTTCCAATTTTTGGGAAAAATATTGGGAAAAATATGTCGGCAAAAATGGAAGTAATCGCGTATAAAACCGTTTTTAACCTTAAATATTAAATTAGTTAATTGATATTGATATTGATTAAAAACATCCTTTTTCGTTTGTTAACAATTTTTTTACCTTTGATTAACGTAACTTCTGAAGATTCTAAAATTCGTTTTCGGCAAAATTTGTCCCTCGAAAAAACTTCAAAAAAATTTCGAAAAATAAAAATTAACGGACAATTTTTTATGATGAGATATTAAATTTTTAGAAGTTCCAAAAAAGTACAATGATGAAAATTTTTAAGGGAATACAATCTAAAATTCTGGTTCTGGTTATTGTTATGACCAGTTTGCTTGTTGGTGTTACGCTCGTAATCAGCACATTAGAGTTTCGAAGTTTCGTTCATAAAAGTATGGATGAAAAAATCAAAATGGTCGGGCGCGACATCAAAAATGAAATTGCGATGCTCCGTGATTTGACGCTGGAGCAAACAAAAGCAATCTCGTATATGGAAGAAATGGTTACGGCAGTAAAAAATAAAGACCGTGATAAAATTTTCCAATTATTTGATAATTATCAAACACCGAAAAAATGTGATTTTTTTACAATTATTGATACAGATGGAAAAGTTTTAGCCCGAACCGCTAATCGTGCGAAATTCGGCGATTTGCTTGGGCAAACGGAAAGTATCAAATACGCTTTGGAACAGAAAAAAAGCGGCGTCTTTTTTGAAAGTACACCAACAATTCGTCTTTCTATTCGCGGTGCCGCTCCCATTTTGGATGTTGACGGAACTTTACTCGGTGTGATTTCAAGCGGTTTCCGAATTGATACCGAAGAATGGGTTAATCATCTGCACGATGAATTTGGTTTCGAAAATACTACTTTTATCGAAAAAACACGATATGTTACAACCCTAAAAAAAGAAGACGGTTCAGCAGCAGTGGGAACAGAACTTACCGATCAGGAAGTCATCAAATCTCTTTTCGAAGACAAAAAAGAATATTATGGTGAATCCAAGATTTTAGGACGGGAAATGAAAGTTTTCTATTATCCGGTAGTAGCGGAAAGCGGTAAAGTTCTTGGTGCTATTTTTGCCGGAGTGCTGATTGAGCAATATACTGTTATCATCCGAAAGAATATTTTGACCAATCTCACGGTTGCTCTTGTGGGATTGGCATTTTTTATTCTGCTTCTTTGGTTTATTATGCGGCGGATTGTGGGACCGATTCAACAAATGACAGGAGCCGCAAAAGAACTGTCGGAAGGCGGTTTTGAGATGGATTTGGATGTTCACACTAACGATGAACTGGAAATTCTGGCTCAGGCTTTTGAACAGGTTGGTTTGTCGCTCAAAGAAAAAACCGATGTGGCTCTCACTATTGCGAAAGGCGATCTTCGGGTTTGGGTTCCGTTAAATTCCGAACACGATATTCTCGGTAACGCTTTGATTGAAATGCGATACGGTTTTTATGATTCTATCAAAGACTTGAGAATAGTTGCCGGTGCCATCACTACCGAAGGTGATAATTTAACGCACACCAATCAACGTTTGGTTGCCAATACAAATGAAAGTGCGTCGCAGTTAAAGGAAGTGTCAACTTCCATCAGTCAACTGAATACGCAAACGAAACAAACTTCCGACAACGCCCGGAATGCCGAAATACTTGCGGATAAAGCGCACAAAGGAACAACGGAAGGTCAGGAAAAAATGAATCGAATGATTGATTCGATGAACGGTATTACGAAGAGTTCGGAGGAGATTAAAAAGATTATTCGTGTGATTGACGATATTGCGTTCCAGACCAATTTGCTTGCACTCAATGCCGCAGTGGAGGCAGCGCGTGCGGGGCAACATGGTAAAGGTTTTGCGGTTGTTGCGGAAGAGGTTCGCAGTCTTGCGGCGCGAAGTGCGAAGGCGGCGAAAGAAACTGCCGGACTTATTGAAGAGTCGATTCATCAGGTCAATATTGGTAGTCGTGTTGCCAGTGAAACTTCCGAATCGCTTAATTCTATTGCCGATCAAGTAAATCAGGTTAATGAAATTATTGCCAAAATCAGCCATGAATCGGAAGAACAAACGCGAAGTCTCAATGATGTTAATTCGGCAGTTTCCCAATTGAGCAGGACAGCGGACGAAAATACTGTTGCCGTAACCGAAGCCGCTGATGCCGTAACTTCGATTGCCACAACAGCACAAAAACTCGACTCAATCACAAAACATTTCAAAGTAAATGAAAATGGAAAAGTCTCGAAACCCGCAAATTGGGATCGGGATCATGTTCTACCGAAAAAAAATTAAATAAGAATAATTGTAATTGTTTATAATTGTTTACAACAATAAACAGTAACAAAAACAAGTCCGCAGATAAACGCCGATTATTTTTCAATTTGTCCGCAGATTACGCAGATTACGCAGATGAGCGCAGATGATTTTTAAATAAAAAATAAAAAATTATTCGTCTGTTTTATTGTTTTCGTATTCTCAAAAAATTATCTGCGACAATCTGCGTAATCTGCGGACAAATATTTATCTGCGACAATCTGCGTCATCTGCGGACAATTTTAAAATGAGAGGCGATAACAAAATGGAATTTAATTTGTTTTTATGACGAAATGAATTTGTGTTTTGTAATACGTTTTGCAAACCCCAAACCACTAAACCCAAAACCACAAACATGATTAAATATATTGTACGTTATGGAGCCATGCGGATTTTGGGAGTTTTTACGTATCCTGAACACACGACGCTTCCACATGGTCAACATGTGATTGTTCGGACAACACGCGGTCAAGAAATAGGAACCGTGCTTTGTCAGGCAACACCGGAAATAATCGCGGAAATTAAAGGAGAATGGATTGAAGATCGCGTGATTCGACCAATGACCGAAGCCGATAAAACTGAACAACAACAAATACAAACAGGAGAAAAAGATGAATTTATCCGATGCCGGAATATTATTCGTAAAATGGAAATTGCAATGGATTTAGTGCGTGTGGAACATGTTTTTGGCGGTGAACGGATTATTGTGTATTATGTTGCGGAAGGTCGGGTTGATTTTCGGGAATTGGTTAAAGTTCTTGCGGCAGAATTTCAAACCCGAGTCGAAATGCGGCAAATCGGAGTTCGGGATGAAACAAAACTTTTAGCCGATTTTGGTGATTGCGGCAAGGAAGTTTGTTGTAACTGGTATTTAACGGAAATGCCGCCTGTTTCCATGAAAATGGCAAAACTCCAAAAAGCAACTCTCGATCCAACTAAAATTTCAGGACGTTGCGGACGTTTGAAATGTTGCCTCCGTTACGAATACGACCATTATGTCGAAACACAAAAAGAATTGCCTCCGATTAATTGTCACGTCAACACAGAGGAAGGTGAAGGAAAAGTTGTCGCTCAAGAAATTTTAGCACGAAAAGTTATTGTTGAAATCAATGATCGCGGACGTAAAATGTTTTGCCCAAAATCGTTGCAAATTCTAAGTTATGATCCGCCGGACAAATTGCGAAATGAGGTTAATGATGTTACGGAAGGAACAACCGAAGAAGAATAAATTTTAGGTAACCGTTCACAGAGATACGATTTAAACCTATTACCGTGAATGATTACAAAAGTCAAATATTAAATAATAACGTTTTGATGGCAATTAAAAATTTTCGCGGTATTCTCTGTGTCCTCTGTGATTATTAAAAATAAATTTGTGGTTTTTAGAAGTTTCCATAGGTAAACGCAGAAAGAAATTGGTGAAAATCTGTATCATTATCTGCGTCATTAACGGACAGAAAAAAAGGAACCCTATTTTATGAAACGTGCAGTTGTTCTTCTTTCAGGCGGGTTGGATTCGACAACAGTTGCGGCTGTTGCCAAGTCTGAAGGAAACGATATTTTTGCGTTGACGGTTGATTACAATCAACGGCATCGAGCGGAATTATCAGCGGCTCATCGTGTTGCGGTTTGGCTTGGTGTTTCGCGTCATGTTGTCATACCGGTTGATTTGCGGCTTTTCGGCGGTAGTTCTTTGACCGACAATCTTACTGTTCCTAAAGATACTGTTCCTGAAAAAATCGGACTTCATATTCCCAATACTTACGTTCCGGCACGAAATACGATTTTCCTTTCGCTGGCGTTGGCATTGGCGGAAACTTCCAACGCATCAAAAATTTATATCGGAGTTTCGCAAGTCGATTACAGCGGTTATCCTGATTGCCGACCGGAATTTTTGTCCGCTTTTTCAACACTGGC
>JAISNF010000174.1 GCA_031276415.1 Planctomycetaceae bacterium | reverse complement strand
AATCTAAACGGATTACCGGATATTTTTGTGACCAATTCCATTGATCGTAAATAAAAAGTCCTTCAAACAATTTTTTCTGTCCGCTAAATAACGCATCCAACGTACTAATCAACAAAGATTTTCCGAAACGACGAGGACGTGATAGAAAATAAATTTTTCCATCTGTAACCATTTTGTGTATAAATTCTGTTTTATCAACATACAAATAATCTTTGTTTCGTAAATCGATAAACGATTGTATTCCTACCGGTAATTTATTCGTCATAATATTTTAATTTGTTCACAATTTTTAATTTCAGTAACATGTATCAGTTTTTCGGAAAACTAATTATTGACATAAAATTATCGGTACGCAGGCTTGGACATTGCCAAAATAAAACCGCAACAAAAACGACAAAGTATTCAGCAGCGATCTTGTTCCATAGAAAATAAACTGATACAATACGAACATGAAAACGGGCATTATAACTAAATTTTGCTAATAATACAATAGTATTCATTCTTAAATGTGAAAGTTTACACGCAGGATAACGGGTTGTAAATGAAACAGGAGCAATGGAGAGTTGGCGGAATCTGTACTGTTTTCAAACAACAGTTTTTTATTGATGATGTCCGATTTCCGAACAATTACCAATATCGTTACTGATTGAAAGATTATGACATTATTTGAAACAGAAGAAAAAGAAAACCGCCGGAAAGCAGAACCGCTTGCGGTAAGAATGCGTCCGCAGACATTGGATGAATTTGTAGGTCAGGATCATTTTCTTGGCGAGGGCAAATTACTTCGGCGGCTTCTTCAGGCGGATCGGCTTGGTTCGGTGATTTTTCACGGACCGCCGGGAACCGGAAAAACAACACTCGCTTATATTCTTGCCCGATCAAGCCGCAGTACATTCCGTCAACTAAGTGCCGTATCAGACGGCGTAAAACAACTTCGCGAAATTCTCGCCGAAGCCGAAGATCGGCTCTCAACACGGCAACAAAAAACATTATTGTTTATTGACGAAATTCACCGTTTCAATAAAGCGCAACAAGATGTTTTGTTACCGGAAGTCGAAAACGGAGTGGTCATTCTTGTTGGCGCAACAACAGAGAATCCTTTTTTTACAATCAACAACGCCCTGATCAGCCGGAGCCGGATTTTTCAATTTGAACCGTTGACGGCGGAACAAATTAAGATTTTGCTTGTTCGCTCGGCAACAGACAATGAACGCGGTTTGGGAAAATATCCGATTCATTTGCATGAAGACGCTCTTGATTTTCTTGCCGAAATTTGTGACGGTGATGCTCGGCGTGCTATTTCCGCTATGGAAATTGGGGTGTTGTCCACTGAAGAGCGTCCTATTGAATTTACGCGGGAACTAGCGTCGGAATCTGTACAAAAAAAGGCGATTGCGTATGATCGTGACGGTGATTCTCATTATGATACGATTAGTGCGTTGATAAAAAGTATTCGCGGCAGTGATCCTGATGCGGCGATTTATTGGCTTGCCAAGATGTTAGTTGGCGGTGAAGATGTACGATTTTTAGCGCGGCGGCTTGTCATTTTATCGAGTGAAGATGTCGGCAATGCTGATCCGGCGGCGTTACCTTTGGCGGTTGCAACTGCTCAGGCTTGTGAAATTATTGGGCTTCCCGAATGTCAATTGAATTTGGCGCAAACGGTTATTTATTTGTCATGTGCTCCCAAATCAAATTCTGCAACGGAAGCGATTTACGAAGCCAAACGTGATGTTCAGGAGGGCAGGTTAATTCCTGTTCCGCGACATCTTCGCGATACTCATTACAAAGGTTCTGAAACATTGGGGCATATTGGTTATCAATATGCTCATAATTTTGAAAACGGAATTGTTTCGCAGGATTATCTTGGTATTGACAAGGAATACTATCATCCGATTCCTCGCGGTTTTGAACTAGAAATTGCCAAACGTCTTGAAGTAATCAAAACAACTTTACACCAACAAAAAACAAATAAAGAAAAATAAAAATTTCCGACAACAAAAAATTGTCCGCTGATGACGCTGATAATCGCAGGATAAAGTTAATAGTTAGTAGTGAATAGTGAATAGTGAATAGTTTCGCAAGCGGAATTATTTGTTGTTGTTCTTTGCTCTTAAAATTGCCCCCAATCTGGGGCATTTCCAATGTAGCGATGGGTTTTAACCCATCGCTATTTTGGAATGTCCCAATTTTAATCAATCATTCCAATCACATAAATCACAGTTCAGGCAATTATTCCGCTTGCGGAACCGAACAATATAAACTATAATTCACGTTGTTATTTTTTTGCCGTATTCCACCTTTTACCCCCTAATACGACTATGTCCGAAAATTCCATTGATTACGAAAAAGGTCTTACTTTTGAAAAAGTCTGGGCAAGTATTCAGGAACTTAACAAAAGTATTCAAGAACTCGGCAAAAAATATGATGCCGTATTCGAAAAACATGAACGTGAAGCCGAACAGCGGCGGAAAGAAGCCGAACAGCGAGCCGAGCAACGACGGAAGGAAGCCGAACAACGAGCCGAACAGTGGCAAAAAGAAACTGAGCAACGTCAAAAAGAAGCCGAAGAACGGCGGAAAGAAAATGAAGAAAGTTTGAGAAAACTTAAAGAAAGAGTGGACGCAACCACCCGTTCCGTTGATCGTCTCACTCAAAATATGGGCGGTCTCAGCAATCGTTTCGGCGAACTCGCCGAACATCTTGTCGCCCCCAATATCGCCGAACGTTTCAACGAACTCGGTTACCATTTTGAAGGCATTGCTCACGGCAGATTTGAAATCAGAGAGAATGGACAAGTCGTTACCGAAATTGATTTGTTACTTGAAAATGAGAAAACAATCGCTGCTGTCGAAATTAAATCCAAACCCAATCTACATGATATCAGAGGACATCTGAAACGTATGCACATTACACGGCGATATCTTGAACGGGTTGGTAATGGCGATAAAAAATTGATCGGCGCAATAGCCGGTGCTATCTTTCCTGATAATGTTAAGAAATTTGCGATTGAAAACGGTTTTTATGTCATCACGCAAAGCGGTGATACCGTCAAAATTGAAGTCCCCCAAGATTTCAAACCATGTGAATTTTGAATAGTTATTAGTTAGTAGTGAATAGTGAATAGTTTCGCAAGCGGAATTATTTGTTGTTGTTCTTTGCTCTTAAAATTGCCCCCAATCTGGGGCATTTCCAATATAGCGATGGGTTTTAACCCATCGGTTTTAACCCATCGGACTAATTTTCCCGACAAAACAACCTCA
>JAISNF010000133.1 GCA_031276415.1 Planctomycetaceae bacterium | reverse complement strand
AATAAATTGAAATCAACAAACGCCGCCGTTATTGAAACAATTGCAAACGTGTAAAAGTTAATTCCGAATCGGGAAGCAGGTGAATTTTTTAATTTCTATTTTTGTTCTTTAATTAGATTTATGAAAATCCGCGATTTATTTGAGCATTACGGAGTTTTGGGCAATCCTTTTGCGGAAGAGGATGCTCAAAACGATGTTGTTTTTAAGAGTTCTTGCATTAAGACTTCGTTCCATTCCGCATGGGACAAGATTTACGGCAATCCGGCAGAACCGGCAACTTCGGTTGTGTTCGGCGAAAAAGGCTCCGGCAAAACGGCGTTACGAATCCAGATGATTCGGATGCTGACCGAGTACAACACCGATCATTCCGAAACACGTCCCATTGTTTTGGATTATTCTGATTTGAACCCGTTTATTGACCGGTTTCGGCATCGTTTTCCGCAAGGACGTAAAATTCAAAAAGTTCTTGCGCGATGGGAACTCTGGGATCATCTTGACGCCATTTTGTCGCTCGGCGTAACACAATTGATTGACCGAATTTTGGAACCGGGGCAAACCTCACATCCCGCAGCGGTTGATCTGAAACCGTTGCCGATTGAAAAACTCAATATTCATCAAGTCCGTGATTTACTTCTTTTGGCATCGTGTTACGATACTTCGCGCAGCGAAAATACCGTTAGCCGCTGGAACCGTCTGGCAAAAAAGTTACGGTATCGGACGTGGGAATCGTTTTTTTCAAACAATTGGGAATTATCGCTTGGAATTTTGGGAACATTTATTTCAACATGGTCGGTGTTTCAATGGACAGGTTCGCTTGGTTTTTTGATGAATCGTTGGTTTTATTTGATTGTGTTTGTTCTTTGGAGTCCGTTGTTGCGGAAAATATTGCAACGTTTTACAAAAGCGTGGTCGATTAAACGTTCACTTCGGGTTTTACCGCATTTGAAGTCGAATCTGTTCAAAATTCTCATGTATCTTCGAAAAATGGATTTCAACGGAATGCCGTTTCCGGTTTCCGGCAACACGGATAATCGCTACGAAATGCTTGCCAAATTTCTTGGTTTTTGTGATACACTTGGATTGAATGGTTTGATTGTGTTGATGGATCGTGTGGACGAGCCGTATTTGGTCAACGGTTCGCCGGAATTAATGAAACTGATTGTTTGGTCTATTTTCGATAACAAATTACTCAAACATGAACGCGTTGGTTTGAAATTATTGTTGCCGAATCAACTGCTTGATTTTATGGAACGGGAAAGCAAGGATTTTCATCAACGGGCGCGGCTTGACAAACAAAATTTGATACGGTCATTGGATTGGACGGGCGAATCTTTATTTGATTTGACGAATGCACGTCTTGCGGCATGTGCGGCGGACGGGAAATCGCCGGTGATTACGGATTTTTTTGATGTACCGTTGGATCGTCGGCGTTTGGTTGAGGCGTTTGCCAAACTCAAAGTTCCGCGGCATTTGTTCAAATTTTTGTACAGTCTTTTCGGGCAACACGTCAACAAACACACGGACACAGAAGCGGTTTGGAAAATTTCCGAAACGGCGTTTGAATCGGCGTTATTGCTTTATCTTCGTGATCGTGATGCGGCGGAACGGAATCTTGGAGTGGTGTGATGATTCGTGTTTTTCTTGCGGATGAACAACCGGTTCTTTTGGCGGGGCTTCGTTCTTTTTTTAGCGGAACGGAATTTCTGATCGTTGGCGACGCAACGAATAAATTTGATTTGGTTCAAGGAATTGAAAAAACGTATCCGCATCTTGTGTTGGTTGACACGAATCAAAATTCCTTTCGGGGATTTTCCGAAACATTTTTCAGGAGCAGCGGTACAAGACAATTACGCTGGGAATTTAAGATCATTGAATATTCCGTATTGTTGAAATCTGTTACGAGACAATGTTTTCTTGAAGAAATTCGCCGGATATTTTTCAAAGGAAAACGTTACAAATCGCAGAAGACAAATTCGCTGACTTCTCGTGAAACGGAAATACTTGGGTTGATTGTTCAGGGTTTTCGCAACAAAGAGATTGCTCGTTCACTTGATATTTCGCTTGATACGGTCAAGGAACATATTAAAAATATTTTGCGTAAAACTTCATTGTCCGACCGAACACAAGCCGCTCTTTGGGCTGTCCGCCAAGAAATTGTTTCATTATAATTTTTAGTTGTTTATAATTTTAATTGTTTGCATAAAAATTTACGGGCGAGAGGATTTGAACCTCCAAGCCTTGCGGCATCGGATCCTAAGTCCGACGTGTCTGCCAATTCCACCACGCCCGCAAAAATAAAACAAATCAGTTAAAACATTTATACAATAAATCAAATGAAAGCGTTTATTTTACCCGACAAATGTTGGAACGCAAGACATCCGATAAATCGTTTAAATCGTTGTTCCCCGAAACAACATTAATCGCCGCCGCATTAACTGTTGCAACATTTTACCGCAAACCGAGCCGGAAAAGATGATCGCGGAGTTCGGTATCTTCTGATAATTTTGCTTTGATTAGTTCAATCATGTGTCGAATAGTTGTCGGATCGCGATTTCCGAAATATTTGGCGATTTCTTTTTGCTGCTGACCGGATTGCCGCCACGCTAAATAAACCGCAATACTTCGCGCTAAAGCAGTCGTTTTGGAACGGGAACTTCCGCGCAAATCCGCAAGTTTCAAAGAAAAATGTTTGGCGGTTCTTTTGGCAATCGTATCCACATCAGGGCGTACTGTTTGCAAACGGTTTTGAAGAAAGAGTTTCCACGAAGCGGCGTTAATTTTCGTATCCGTTGCAACCGCTTCAAAATACATTTGAGCAAAAGTTCCGTACAACGCCGGAATCGAAATCGGTAATATTTCCGCCGCCGAATCCAACGCCGAATCAGGAAGCGAAACACGAAACGCTGTTGCCAGTTCACGCAAAAAACGTTTCCGAACAGCAAGACCGGGAAGAAAAACCGGAACCGTTGTTCCGCCGATAAGTCTTGCCGTCAGTTCTTCAGAAAAAATTTCGTTTTCCCCCGGCGGAAGAGTTGTTGTAAAAACAGCCGTTCCGCCGTTACGGATAAGCGCATCCAAAGTGTGCCGTAATTCGTCTTGCGCCCAATGTTTATCGTGTAATTGATCCAAATCGTCAATCAACAACAAATCCGCCTGACGATATCGGCGGCGAAAATCATCGGTTGTCCGCGTATCAAACGATTCCGTGAATAATCGGGCAAAATCAACCGCCGACAATAAAAAAGTACGGCATTTTGAGGTGAACGATTTATGATTTTTCCGCCACGCATTCCAAATTCCTTGCAAAAGATGGGAACGCCCCGAACCAACCGCCCCGTAAAACAACAACGGTAAACGATCACGCGGCAAATTACCTTCGATAGCCCATTGAACAACCGGTTCCAAAACATAGTTTTCGGGACCGATCATGAATCCTCGTTGCGGTGCCGGAAAAACCGCATGAGATAACGCCGATTTTTCGTACTCTAACGGTTTACCCGGAAACGGAATAAAACGAACTTCGCCCAAACTCATGGCTTAAAATGTGAAATACGGAAATTGTGGAATACGGAAAAGAGTTGCCGACTTACGAATTAATTACCATTTTTAATATTTTATCGCAAGTGATTGTCGTATTCAAGACGGTGTTCTTTTTTTGTAACTATTCAGCAGCCATTTTATTTGTATCATCAAGTAAATAATCAAAA
>JAISNF010000106.1 GCA_031276415.1 Planctomycetaceae bacterium | reverse complement strand
ATGATCTTTTTACAAATGCCGTTATTCCGATTAACCGAATCTGAATTAGTAACACGACAAGATAAGTGGTTGTTTTTTCTAAAAAACTTAGAATCGTTTGATGATATTCCGTCTATTTTCCACGAACCTGTATTTGAAAAAGCCTTTGACGCCGCCGAATATTACAAGTATTCACCAAAACTTCAAGAAGCGTATCAAAATGACCTCAAAGTTTACCGTGACAACCGCAATGTCGTTGAAACTGCACGCATCGAGGGCGAAAAGAAAGGTAAAGCAGAAGGTTTAGCAGAAGCAGCCCGAAATCTCAAGATCATGGGTTTTTCGTTACCTGACATCGCCAAAGCCACCGGTCTTTCCATCGACGAAATCAAACAATTGTCTGAACGATAATTTTTGTGATTGCATGATTTTTATTTTACTTTTTACGAGTTTATTTCTGTAGGCAATATTCATGTGCGAACCTGCGGCGGTTTCTGCCATGTGAATGATAACGGCATTTCCGATACAAGCGGATGCAAAGATTGGACTGAGTTCTGTTGGTTGTTTTCGTTTATTGAGTTTTCGAGTTTGTAATCAAAAGTAGTCAATGTTTTACTGGAAACATTGGTTGGCGTACTCGCCAACTGTGAATCAGAGGAATGTCGGCAATTTGAGTTTTCATGTTACGGAATATTTTGTTTTCTGATTTCCGTCCGTAAATAGGGGCGGGAGATTTTTTGAAAAATATTTGGTCGTTTTGTTGACAATTTTTGAGAATCACTTTATACTTCTTACGCTGTTGCTGGAAATTGGTTTGTCCCATGTTGTACCGAAAGCAAGTCGTCTCTTGCGGCAATACACAATAAAACTCAATAAATAACCAACAACAACCCCAAAATTACTACCCCTAACAATTGTCGTATCATTAACTTGCCTGACGGCATCCAATCTTTTTAATGGAGAATCCAACCATGAAACCATTTGTGATTTTGTTAACAACCGCCATCGCTTTACTGTTTGTCTCACCAACAACAGCAAAAGAACCAACCTTCAAAAAAATTGTTTTGGCAGATAAATTTTATGCCGAAGGTTCGCATTACGGTGACTTTAATAAGGATGGAACACTTGATATTGTTGCCGGTCCTTATTGGTACGCCGGTCCGGATTTCACAAAAAAATATGAAATCTATCCGGTCGAAGCATTCAATCCCGAAAGTTATTCCGATAACTTTACTGTTTTCGGCGTTGATTTAAACGGTGATAGTTGGGATGATGTGTTTGTTTGTCCACACCCCGGAAAACAAGGATATTGGTTCGAAAATCCGCAGGGAAAAGAAGGACATTGGACAAAACACCTCGGTCCCGCAGAAATCGGAAACGAATCCCAATCATGGGCAGAAATTATTAAAGGTGCCGGAAAAGGTCCCATCTACAATATGAACGGCTATCTCGGCTTCGCAACATTCGAAATCAAAAACGCTCAACCCGATTGGACTTTCCATGTCGTTTCCCCAGAAGATAAACGATTCCAACGTTACACACATGGTATCGGTTACGGCGATATTAACGCCGATGGTCGAACCGATCTCATCGAAAAAGAAGGCTGGTGGGAACAACCGGAAGATGCAAACAAAACACCATGGGCATTTCATCCGTTCAAATTTGCCGATGCCGGATCACATATTCTTGTTTATGATGTGAACGGCGATGGATTAAATGATGTTGTAACCGCTTGGCATTGCCATCTTTACGGCTTGGTTTGGTACAAACAAATCAAAGATGTTGACGGCAAAATTACTTGGGAACGTTTCGAAATTATTCCCATCACACCGGATTTGAACTCCGACGCATTGCGGATTACACAAATGCACGCATTCGATACCGCTGATTTTAACGGCGACGGACTTTTGGATTTTGTTACAGGCAAACGGTTTTGGGCACACGGTTCCAAAGGCGACAAAGAAACCGATGCTCCGGCGGTTCTGTATTGGTTTGAACTAAAACGCGACGGCAATGGCGGCGCAACATTTATTCCGCATAAAATTGACGATGACAGCGGTGTTGGTACGCAAGTTACCGCTTTTGATCTAAACAAGGATAAAACGCCGGATGTTATCGTTTCAAATAAAAAAGGAACTTTTGTGTTTCTTAGCGAATAATACCAATAATTGAAAACTTTTGGTACGATATTCACTTTCCTATTTTTTGTAAATAATGCAAAAGGTAGGCAATATTTTGCCTGAAATATTACTATTAGTGTACACATACGTTAATATACACGTTGGCGCAACAGTAGATGAGATAATTTTTTACGGAAAAATATTGCCTGCTTTTTTATTCTGTTTCTATTCCGTTTACTATGATAGACGAGACTGGTATTATTCATCAAATTCTATTTGATTTACTGATTATTCTTTCTGCCGGGTTTATTGCCGGAACAGTTTGCCGGCGTTTGCACATGCCGATGGTTGTCGGTTATTTGCTTATTGGGGCATTGATTGGTAGCGGAATGCTTGGGCTTCTCCAAACAAAATCCGTTGAAATTAAAACCAAAGAAACGGAACAAAAATCATCAATTGCTCAACCGTCTGATGATTTCAGACTTCAAAAAGATCCGCGATTGGAAGAAAAAGAACAAGAATTAGAATATCTCGCTAACGAACTTGAAGTCAAAGAAGTCGAACACAAAGTTTTGGACGAATTTGCTCATTTGGGAGCCAATTTATTATTGTTTGCGATAGGTCTTCATTTTTCGCCGTCGGAATTGGTAAAACTTTGGCGATTTTTTCTTATGGGCGGTTCTATTCAGATGCTCGGGGTAATTCTTCCACTGACATTATTTATTCCGATTATTGGTGGTGATTGGAAAATAGGTTTTGTTCTTGGTTCAGCGGTTTCGCTTAGTTCAACAGTTCTTGTTTTCAAATCGCTTGAAGATATGGGGCAGGTTGGTTCACTTCATGGAGTTCGTGCTGTTGCGATTTTGCTTTTTCAGGACGTGGCGGTTGTTCCGCTTTTGGTTCTGCTTAGTCTTATGGTTGCGCTTGCTTCCGGTTCCAGCGAAGGAGGCGGGACTTTTGCCCAACTTATTTCGATTGGGTTCGGTTCGGTAATTTTTGTTGCATTTGTAGTTTTTGTTCGTTTGGCGTTTTGTAAATATGGAGTTCCGTTTTTGCTCAAATTGCAAAGTGTTGAAATTATTGTTCTTTTTACGATGTTCCTTTTGCTTGCTGTTTCGGGGGTGGCAATTAGTCTCCAATTACCCGGAACAATGGGAACATTGGCAGCCGGTGTTATTTTGAGTGAAACACGTTTGACGAATCAGATTACAGCGGTAACTGTTGCCATGCGTGAAACATTTTCCGTAATCTTTTTTGTTTCACTTGGCGCATTGTTTGATCCGTCGATTTTGTTTACTACGCCGATTTTGACACTTGGGGCGTTACTTGGTTGTCTGGCGGTGAAAACATTAGCAGCGGGAATTGCGTTTCGTGTTTTAGGTCTTCCGTGGATTGCGGCGATTGGAATGGGGCTTGGTTTATCGCAACTTGGCGAACTTTCATTTGTTCTGCTTTCTCAAGGGTTTACATCGGGACTATTTGATTATGAAACTTATCAGCGGATTCTTTTTGTTGCGCTTACATCTATTATTTTAACGCCGTTGTTTTTGAAAATTGCGTTGCGGCTTACACCGGAACATCATACTGTTCACGGCGGAGAAGACGAGCATAATGTATTTTTTCCTGAAGATGCGTCGAAAAAAGCGATTGTAATTGGTTTGGGACCTATTGGCGGACGAATTGTTACGTTTTTGGAGACAACCGGTTTTGAAGTTGGTTTAATTGATATGAATCCGGTCAATTTGCATCCGTATGCGCAACATGGTTTTCGCACGATTTCCGGTAATGCTGCTGACGAGAATGTTTTACGGATTGCCGAGATTCGAAATGTTGCGTTGGTTGCAATTGCGGTTCCTGACGATCTTTTTGCGGAAGAGATTGTTAATGCGGTTCGTAAAATGAACGATCATTGTATTATTCTGGCTCGTTGTCGTTACACCAGTAACATAAACAAACTGGAGCAACTTGGTGCCAATCTGGTTCTCTGCGGCGAATCCGAACTTGCCAATGTTGCGATTCGGACATTAAGAAAATTGTTGCGATAACATGGTTTGATAGTTGAGAGTGGATAGTTGAGAGTGGAGAGTGTCGCAGTGCGGAATTATTTTTATTATTTTTATTATTTTTATTTTCCTGTGGCGAGAGTTGCGCTGGTCATGACAATGCTGGGGATTTTGGCGAAAAGGTGTTCACGCAAAATAGGACCAATGTCAATCGGAACAGCATTGATGGAAATGCGCAATTTTCCACGCCCCGAATGGGTTGCCTCAAGCCAGTAAACAGATTCATCCTCCAAACCCTGCAACACCCAAATATCTATGTTGCCGGCAAGCACCGCCATACGCTCCCGCGCCGCACGTAACTCCTGACGCTCGTCAGGATTCTTGATCTGTTCCAATAACTCACGAAGTTTCTCATTCAACTTGCGAATCGAACCGGAAAGACCATTATTGATAATTCGCGGCTCACGAATCCGACCATTACTGCCCGGATGACTCTGTAACCAAAACTCTAAATCCTGAAAAAAATACTCCGCAGCATAAAAACATTCGTCCACCACTTCCTGCAACATAATAATTAATGACTTCGGAATACCCGCCCCAAGACTTTGTACCGTTAATAATCCCTTTTCAGTTCGAGGATTGTAAAGCCGATTGAGATTGTATTCAATTTGACCATGCGTTACGGAAACTCCCAGATGATCCGCCGCAACTTGTTCCATCGTATGCGCTTCGTCAAACACAAGAAGATGATACACCGGTAAAATACTCCCGCCCTGCATCCGAACCGCTAAATCACTAAATAATAACGCATGATTGACCACAAGTATCTGCGCATTGGCAATCCGCCGACGCGCCAGTGCATAAAAACATTGGGAAAAAAACTGACACTTTTTACCAAGACAATTACCCGTCTCACAACAAATTTCGTTCCAAATTCCCCAGTCCGGCTCAGGGTTCAAACTTGATCGCGAACCCTCTTCCGTCTTTTGACTCCACTCAAAAATCCGCTCCAACTCCCGAAGTTTTTGTGCGTCAAAAAGCGAACCCCGCTTTTGATACGCCGCTTGCAACCGCCGTTGGCAAAGATAATTCCCGCGTCCCTTGACCAAAACCGCCGTAAACTCAAACGGCAATACCGAACGCAAAAACGGAATGTCCTTTTCAATAATCTGCTCCTGAAGACTAATCGTGTGCGTCGAAATAACCGCACGCGGAATAAATGCCGATTCGCCGGAAGTTTCACGCGCCGAAATCTGTTGCAACTCACGATTCAAATCAAGCCGGTTTGAATCGGATTGATTGAAATTTGAAACCGACTGATTTGAATCGGAACAATTGGAATCAGACTGATTGGAAACAGATTGATTGGGATCAAAACTTTGCGGAGATTGTTCTCCGTAAAAAGGATCATCTTCGTCCGGTTCCCAATCATCCGATTGCGGTGATTCTTGCGGTAATTCTTGCGGTAATTTTGGCGGTGATTCTAAAGTTGTTTCGGCATTGTTTTGATTGCCGGCAGTTTGAAGAATTGCCGGAATAAGATACGCAAAACTTTTACCGACTCCCGTTCCCGCTTCAACCGCCAAATGTTGTTTGGTGATAAACGCACGATTAACCGCATCCGCCATGTCAAGTTGTTCCTGACGCAGTTCATACCGTTCAAGCCGTCGGGCAATTGAACCGTTCTCACCAAGAATATCGTGTGGCGTCAGCAAGGAATGAATCGGGTAAACCGTATTGAAACCGCATCGGTTTTCAATACTGGTAAAGGGTTGACTTTTTTATAAAATTTGAGAAAATCAGCAATTCCATTGTTTACATTATTACATTTGGAGCAAAAACAATTGAGCATCTCAATTAGCAATAAATGTAATAAGTTCCATTATTATATTGATTTTCAATCATCCCGCAAGACAATGCGGCTAACGTAAAAATTCTTATGGCTTCTTTGCAAACTCATGATTCTAGCATGATCGGACACAAGATTTTTCCACTCAACACCGATACAGCCCGAATCGGACGATATGCCGATTGCGACATCTGTCTTGATCACAACGGCGTCAGTCGGGAACATGCCCTGATCATACGGGAAAAAAACGGCTATTACGTCGAAGATCTGAAAAGCCGAAACGGAACATTTATCAATGACAAACAAGTTACCGGAAAAGTACGGCTCCAAGATAATGATTTGCTTCGTTTCTGTAATGTGGAACTTGTTTTTTCGCTTGATGATACCAATTTCGGTAATCAGGATTCGTCACCTAATATTTCCGACAAGAGCCGTGCTTATCTTTCCGATTCCGACGAGGATGTCGATAATACTTACACTGTTAAATCGCAAATCAAATTAACAGACAAACGTCCTGTTCTGACTTCCGCCAATGCTGCTGTTAAACTTCAGGCGATGATTGATATTGGACGTAATCTTGGAGCGGCAGTGGATCAGGTTTTGCCGCAACTTGTTCAAAATCTGCTCAAAATCTTTTTGCAAGCGGATTGTGCCTATATTTTGTTGAGCGACAGTAATACAAATCGTCTTGAACTCAAAGCATTTCAGCATCGCGATCCCAATAATCAAGATTCTTTCCGTATCAGCCGTTCCATTCTGGAAAAAGTCGCTCAATCAAAAGCAGCAATACTTTCGGATGATGTTGCCAATGATTCGCGGTTTGAGCCGAGTGAAAGTATTGTTAATTACAGTATTTATTCGATTATGGCGGCACCGATTATGGACTATGATCAATCGGAAGTTTTGGGAGTTATTCAAGTGGACGCCCGAACAACCGGACGAAAATTTACTTACGAAGACCTAGATTTATTGGTATCGTTGGCGTATCAGGTGGCGGTATCTTATCAAAATGCGAAACTCCATGAAATCGCTTTGACGGAAAAAATCATGGAGCGTGAAATGAATATTGCCAATACGGTTCAACGCGGTTTATTACCGTTGGCACCGCCGGTTATTCCCAATTACGGATTTTATGATTTTTACCGTCCGGCTAAATATCTTGGCGGAGATTATTATGATTACATTATGTTACCGGACGGTCGTTTGGTTTTTGCGTTGGGCGATGTTTCCGGCAAGGGTGTTGCGGCATCGTTGTTGATGGCAAAACTTTCTGCAGAAGTTCGGAGCGGATTGATTATCGAGACAACATTTGAGGGAACTGTTCAGCGATTGAACCGTGTTTTCTGTGAACCGCGTTGGGACAATCGTTTTATAACGTTTTTCTTTGGGGTATTAAATCCGGCGACCAATGAAATTGTATTTCACAATGCCGGTCATGTTCCGCCGATTCTTGTTTCGCCGGATGGAACGGTTACGATGCTTGGTGAATCGAAAATTGGTTTGCCGTTGGGGGTGATGGACGATACGGAATATCCAGAGAGTTCGTTTGTCATTCAAAATGGTCAGACATTGGTGATTATCAGTGACGGAATTACGGACGCAATGAATTCACAAGGGCAATATTTTACAACGGAAGGTGTGTTGAATTATTTGCGAAAAGTCCGCACGGATTCTGTGATTGAGTTTGGCAAAAACTTAATCAATGCCATTCACAGTTTTGCCGGACGTGAACCTCAATCAGATGATCAAAGCCTCATTGTTCTTGGCAGACGCGATTGTTGATCACAATATAGCGATTGGGTTTTAACCCATCGCTATATTTGCAATTATTTGACTTTTTTCCCGAATCCTTCGAGCAGCCAGGTCATGGAATTTCGGAATTGTTTTACGGTAACCGGCATTGTTAGGACAACACGGTGATGTTGCGGTGTTACCGAATCCGCCCAATCCGCCTGACCGGCATCAAGAAGCAAAATCGCCGCCACATCACGCAATCCGCGCCGTTGCGCAAAATCGTTGAACGCCCGAACCGCCCGCATCCCCAATGATTGAGCATTGAAAATAATACATTGTGCCGCTAAATCATTCTCGGCAAATATCCGCATCATCTCGTCCGGCTCCCGAATACAAAGAGTTTTATAACCGAGTTTCATCATAAGATTTTCAAGACCATTCTGCGTTTTAGGATTGGAATCAATAACCATCACGGTTACCGTTTCAAGTTTTTGGATTCGCTGTTCGCGGTCACTCTGCAACGCCTGAACACCATCAAAACGCAAAGACGCCGCCGTTTCATCGGCATTACCGGAATCAAGCCGCTTGATAACCCCGCGCAAATCAACCAACATCTCCGACGGTGTCTGATAACGCTGATCCACATTGACCATCAACGCCTTGTTGACAATAAACGAAAACGAACCCGGAATCCCTTGCTCAACTTGTTGAATCGGTTTAACATTGAAAAACCGGTTTCGATCCATTCGTTTGGCGCGATCTTTGGTTTCGATAAACGGCGATTGTCCGCTTAAAAGTTGATACAAAATGCAGCCGAGAAAATAAAGATCACTTCGCAAATCCATTTTGGGAGCGTTGGAAGCCTTTTCCAAAGCAATATAATCAATGGATTGTTGGTTTTTCAAAAACGGGATTTCTGCGCCGGCTTTTTCTTGGGCGATGGAAGCCAATCCGAAATCGACAATTTTTGCCTGACCGTTGGAGGAAAGCAGGACGTTGCTCAATTTCAAATCGCGGTGTGGTAATTTTTTGGTTCGCAATGCGTATTCGAGACCGCTGCAAATATCGATTCCAATTTGTGCAACAGTTCGGGCTTCTACTTTTTTCCGTATTTTGAGAAAGTCACGAAGAGTTTGACCTTCGACAAATTCCATTGCCATATAATGAAGAAAACCGCTTGAATCGGCTCCGTAAACCGGAACAATATTGGGATGAATTAATTCGGAAACAATTTTGGCTTCTGTCATGAAGTGATTGATGAAGGCTTCGTTGTCGCTGAATCGGGCGCGTAGGACTTTGACGGCGACAACTTCTCCGGTTTCACGGTGAACTGCCCGAAAAACACGGGCGAATGTCCCTGCTCCGACCATATACAACGCCTTGTAAGGACCGAAGAAAAAACCAACTGATTCACCGCTTACCAGGCGGTCGATTTGATAATTTGTCAACAAACCGCGTCGCAATGCTGTTTGTAAAAACTGTTCGGAAGTCGGGGATTTGAGACCGATTTCTGCCCAGATGTCGTTTACTTGTGGTTGAGTCAAAACGCCAACAGTGAGTGTGCGTTGAACCATGTCGTCGAATGAATAATCTGATGACATTGAATTGAAAAGAAAAATGATAAACAATTCAGAGGTTTGTGGTTACAAGCCTAACAATTCCAAAATTATTCCGAATTATACACATTTGTCAGACACGCTCAAGATAGGCAATCCTACATTGCGGATTAAAAACGTCCGGTCAATAATTCCGCTAGCGCAACTATCCACTCTCAACTATCGTATGTTGCCCCTTCGGGGCGTAGGAAAATATCAATCAATCTTCTGGAATAGATTATGAAAATAGACCGTTACAATGCATTGAGTCTCTACTAAAATTTTCCATTATGATAACTTGTTAAACGAATCTCCGTGAACGGTTACGATTACGGTTTATAGTTTTTCAAGAGTAATAAAGTTTGTTGTTGAGGAAGTGAAACTGTAATCAAATGATTTTTCAGAACAAAATATCGGACATCTCCATAACTTTTGTCAAATGCTTCATCAGTCGGCTGTTCAAACCGATAACACGTAAACAAGTCTAGAGTTTCGTGTTTGGCATCTTTGGATTGGCTGAGAGCGTTCCATGTTTTTTTCGCTTCATCCGCTGACGCAAATACCGCAACAGTTACCGCATTTCCATACGATGACCGATGGAGACCGTTGACCCAACTTTCCCCTGACACATTGTCGAACACTTTTTGTTTCACATATTTTATTCGCCATATTCTTTCGGGTTGATAACCCGCCAGATCAATATAAGCACGATATTCTATTTCATTGGGTTGAATCCAACCAATCCGGTAAAATTCGCCGATTTCATTTGGAAGTGGCGGCGGAATAACAAAATCAGGGGTTCGGTCAAGAATAGATGTTTCGGTAAGTTGTCCCTGTTCTGCGGGAACAATTCCGTTCAGTAAACCGGTTCGGAATGCTTCAACCGCCCGAAGCACTCCGGCAACAGATGTTCCTGAAATCTTAATAATGTTTGTTGAATACGGATGATCCTTGACCCGATGTGAATAAAGAAACGGATTCCGGTCAGATTCGACGGTTCCGAAATCGCCCTTCCATTTTCCGTAACCCAATACTTCGATTTCTCCGTTACGCAAACCGATCTGATGTCCCCAACATTTCCGAAGTAACATGTCCTGATCCGGTAAACCGACAATCACCAGATTATTGTACGCCGCACGTTGAAATGATGCATCCGGTAAAAGTGTTTCACTATCTGTTAAAATAGGTTGAGCGTCCGTTGCACCGCCGCAGGCTTTTAGTGCGGAAAAAACAGAACAATTCATAAGACTTGTTGCCGCTTTTTTAATTGCCGGATCCGCATTTTCCGAAACAGCAAGAAGAATCCGGCGTTCCTGAGCAACTGCAAACGTTTCAAAAAATAAAACAATAAACAATATCGTTAAAACTATTTGGTAGTTTTTGTAATTTTTCATTTTTGTTATTCTACTTTCATAATCAATAACATTTTACCGGAAACCGATTGCAAGGGAAATGTGTAACTGCCATCAGCATCCGGTTGGATATTCTGAAAACATTCAAGATCAATAACTCTTACATTTGTTCCTTTTAACTTCGGATTCCATTGATCAGGATCAAAACGTATTTTCGCCGTAACATTTTGATCGGAAAGTGTTCCAAGTCCAAAAAACAAAGCGTCATTATTGATAAACGGATGTACAATCAGTTGGGGCGTTGTTGTAACTGTTAATCTGCATAGATTCATCAAATCGGTTATCAGACAGGGAATATCCGTAGCGGATAATTGATCGTCAAACGGACAATAAATCAACGGCGTTCCGTTAGAATTTTTTCGCACAAAAAATTCTATTGTTCCTGTTTTGTGTTTTTCGGCTTCGTTTGTCCAGAATTTCAATGCCGCCGGACTTTGATCAAGACCGCCGAATCCGATAATAGGAGTTCCTGATGTCCAGAGTTTTGTAACAGTTTCCAACTCCGTTCCCTGCCAATCGGTTGCGTCCAGCAGAATCAACGGGGTTGTTCCGTTCCAATTTCGAATAGCGTAACTGGAACTGACAAAACCAATGGGCATCCCGTTTTTGATCAATTTTTCATAAAGTTTTCCCATACGGTAATCGAGTTGATTTTTTTCGTTGCCGGTTGCGTAAAGACCAAATCCCATTGAGCCGCCTTGTGCGGTCATACGGCGGAGATGAGAATCCCAAGAAACAATAAAACCATATCCGGCGGGTTGTTCTGGACGGATAAAACGAGTAAAGTTAAATGTACGTAACGAATTTTCGATTTCATGTTGATAGAATTTTGTGGAAACACCGCCTTGTAAACCGTAACCAAGTACATGATATGGTAAAAATTTTCCTGTAGAATTGACACGTCCCATAAAATAAGTTCCATACCATTGTCGCCGTGCCGGTTCCACAGGTCCATTGTTCGCAAACCAAAATCTGTTGGATTCCGAATTAACCCATCCCCATTGTTTGTACATTCCGCTGGAAAGATTCGGATTGACAGCAACAACGGCAAATCGTGTAGCAAGACTCCAATAAAGGTCTTGACGGCGTAATTCCCAAAAAAGATCTGTACCAACTCCGGCATGAGTTTCTCCTAAACGGTCACCGATTTCACCTCCGGCAAAAGGGAAAGAACCGTGCGTTTCAAATATCCATTGAATTCCGTGTTCGGCAAACAGATTTTTTGTCTCAGTAATTTTTTTAGCGTATTCTTCCAGATTCCACTGTTGCCATTGATCGGCATACCGTGTCATAATTTCGTTACTGATTCCCTGACGGCTTCGGGCTTTGAGTCCTTCGCCGCCCTGATCATGGAGAAACCGGTCAAACCGAACAAACATATCCCAGCCAAATGTATGACCAATCGGAATTCCATTCCAACGATCCGAACCAATAACCCATAATCGTTTCACTTTTCGTTCTTCCGTTTTTTTCAGAAGTCCTTGAATCATCAGGTTCCAACCATAAGAACCATCCGGTAAATATCGCCAAGGATTTGTGTAATGAGAATTTCGCGTATTCGTTGTCAACATTCGTGCCGGTTGATCAATTGTACGGTAATCTGTTTCCATGACGCCGTGAACAAGTGCCCAGATTTTGTCATGAACTCCACCCCAACCTTGTGTCCAATCAGACATTCCAAGACCAAAATCATCGTTTTGAACCCAACCCGGAGTACAAAGTAACCCAACTTCCCAATCATACAAAGATTTTTTGTTCACAATACTCTGGTGATTCGGCGGAATATACAAAACATCGTATTGTGCTTTGGCAAGCGTTTTGCCGCCCTGACGACAAATAATATCGTAACGAACCGGCGCAAATTCAGAACGCGCCGGAATTTGAACGGAAATCTCTTTTCGGGAACCAGCCGGAACATGCAGTTTTTCCTGTTTCAATAATGTGGATTTTCCTGTTATAAAATCGTAAAGTGTTAATTCCAATTCGCCGTCTATTGCGGTTGTATCTTCAACAGTCCATCCATAAATTTCCAGTTCCTTTATGGAACAATTTGTCGGTCCAAGATTAA
>JAISNF010000061.1 GCA_031276415.1 Planctomycetaceae bacterium | reverse complement strand
GCCAGTTCGACCAGTTTTTTCGCTTCACGGCTGTTGACTGCCAACGGTTTTTCGACAAGAACATGTTTACCGGCTTCAAGTGCCGCTAACGCTAACGGAGCATGAGACTGATTATTTGTAGCAATAAAAACCGCATCAACCGCCGGATCGGTTAATATCTTGTCGAGATGACCGTACCATTTCAGTCCCAAAATATTGGCGTCGTTTTCTCGTTCGGGAATTGTATCCGTTACACCAATCAATTCCGCATTGTCCGGCTTACCTACCCGAACAAAATCACAACCAAAACCTTCTTTTACAATTCGATTGATTGCAATACCGCCAAAACCGACTAATGCGTATTTTACTTTTTGTCTATCGTTTTTCATAACGTTACGAATAAATTCTCCCTTCGGAAATTTTAATTGTGTTTAATTTTGCGTTTAATATTGTGTTTATTTTTTGATATAATAATCTGCAACTTTTCTGAAAGCGTCAATACAGGCTTGAATATGTTTTTCGTTATAAACAGGATGCGTGAAAAAACACATGGTACGATTTGTAACCCAATGAGCCGTTTTGCATTCGACTTTGGAATAATCAATATCGCGTGCTTTCGGATCATGGAACGGATAATTAGCGTTACCGAATCCGTTTTTCTCAACATAAACCCGTTCTTTGTACATTTCGGGCCAAAGAACACTGTAAACCGGAACACCTTCGGCTCCAACTGCTTTAATAAACGTTTTAATATCACAGGTCAATTTATCAAGATCAAGAATGAACGGAGCCCACCAATAAGCGTTTTGCCGTTCTTCGGTATCAAGAGGAGCATGGAGAATAACCGGATGGTTGTGAAGCGCATCAAGAAGCATTTTCCCGTTACGAATACGATTTTTCAGATTCCACGAGTCAAATCTTGCGAGTTCGCACAAACCGATTTGCGATTGTATTTCGGTCATCCGAAAGTTAAATCCGATTCGCCGGTGAATGTACATTAATTTCCCTTCCATTTCGAGAAGGTTTAAGCGTTCTTTGACATCGTAGCCGTGATCGCGGAACGAACGGCATTCCCACGCAAGGTCTTCATTATTTGTAACAACCATCCCGCCTTCGCCGCCTGTTGTAAAATGTTTGCTCTGACAAAAACTGAAACATCCGGCATCGCCGAGTATTCCTGTTTTTTTGCCCTTGTAGATTCCTCCGAAACATTGGGCGCAATCTTCAATAACTTTTAGGTTGTGTTTCTTTGCGATTGCCAAAATCGGATCCATATCGGCAACAATACCGTAAAGATGAACAACAATAATTGCTTTAGTACGTTCATTGATTTTGCTTTCAATTTCAGCCGGATTGATGAGATGATCGGTTCCGACATCGGCGAAAACAGGGAGTGCGCCCGCTTGCATAACACAAAACGAAGAAGCGATAAAAGAATAAGAAGGACAAATTACTTCGTCTCCGGCACCGATTCCCAACGAGGAAAGCGCAACATGAAGTGCGGCGGTTCCGTTTGTTACACTAATTGCATGTTTGGCTCCGTTCCATTGAGCCCAGGCTGTTTCAAATTCTTGACCAACGGAGCCTGTCCAGTAATTTACTTTACCGTTACGAAGCGGTTCCATTGCTTTTTGAATGGTTGATTCTTCAAACGAAGGCCAAACCGGAAACGGTTCATTCCAAACGGGCGTTCCGCCGTTCAAGGCAATTTGTTTTTGTGTCATTGTTTATTTACAAGGTTAAAGGTGAAATGAAAATGTTAAAAAAAATTTATGTTTCAAAGTTTTGGATAAGCCTGAAATGCTTCTTTATTGTTAATGATCTTTATTGTTAATAGCAAGCAATTTTAATTTTGTAATGGGATTTTCATTTACAATTTGAATAATTATTACACTTGTCTCAGAAAATGCAATACGTTTTTTTACGTCAAAATACTTTGAAAATACGACAAAAAAAATTATTCGTCTGTTTTATTGTTTCGTATTATCAAAAAAAATAATCTGCGATAATCAGCGTAATCTGCGGATAAGTTTTTTCTATGTTCTCTGTGGTTAATAAAATGTGATTAATAAAAATAAATTTATCGTTTTTAGAAGTTCCCAATTCAGATTCAGGCAAATATTGGCAATCTGATTGAAAAGACGGCACAAGTCGCTCAATCTATTAATAGTATTAGCAAAGTCGGCGGAAAATCGATATTAGGTATTCGGAATTTTAAAGATTCCGTAACCGGTCTGGAAATGTTGATGGAAAGTACGGCTCAAGGACAATTACAATTGATTCAATCCCTCAATACGTTAGATCAATCGGCGGAGTCGTTGAAGAAGTTTAACGATGCTCAAGAATCTGTACAAAAATTGAAAGAAGTTTCACAAAAGATTTTTGATTCCGCCGTTACCGGAGCCGAACATCTTTCGCAGGAGATTCTGAAATTGAAGCCGGGGATTCAGGGCATAGAATCAGGTTTTTCTACCTTGAAATCCGTGATGCGTCTTGAAAAACTCGCCGGTGTCGGACAAGTAACGGGCGATCTGGAAAAGTTGGGAAAAAATTGTCAACGGTGAAATGAATCAAAAGGGGGTTCCGTTCGATTATTATTCTGAACTCGTAAAAAACAATCAACATTGGAAAGACAATAATCAATTGGCGTTAAATTTCAACCGCTTCCTTTTTCCGGAGCAATACAATGTTGATTTTGAAAAAAAAAAAAATTCGTTGCTGTTTTTGGTGCTGCAATAAATTTTGAAAGAGACCGAAGAAAACTCAGTGAAAGAAGGCAACCAACTGAACTTGATCCAATCTTTTCATCCGGTTGTATCGGAAACGCCGCGATCATTCACATGGCAGGAACAAGAGCCGGCTCACAAATGAATATCGCCTACAGAAATAAACTCATAAATGTAAAATAAAATTACAAAAATATCGAAACAACACAAATTGTTACAATTGTAATCAGAAAGTCAATGTTTTTAATTTTTCGACAGTGCTTTTTATTGTTTCGATATCGGGTATTTTATAAATTTCGGAAT
>JAISNF010000045.1 GCA_031276415.1 Planctomycetaceae bacterium | reverse complement strand
TTTGTTCCCGATTTACCGGCAATACACATTCGCGGTTTGGCACAGGGAGTTGAATGTTTGACTTTGGGGCGTGTTTCGATTCTTGGTTTTGCATTGGCGGCATGACGATGGTAATAAACTTCGTTTGGCGTTTTGCCATTTAATGTCATGTGCGGTCGATATTCGTTGTACCAATCAAAGAATAATTTCGTTTCGTGAATCATATCGTCTTTTAATATCGGAACGACAATTCGTTGTGTACAACCGTCTTTGTATGTTAAAATAACACGTTCCGTAACAGCAATTGAACCATGCTTGCCGATTGCTCCGAATCGTTGTTTGATATTGTTTTCCGTACACCATTGACGGAACATCGTCGAAGTGAATTGAGCCCCTTGATCTGAAATGAAAAGTTACACGGGTAGCGGCAGTACGATGTTTCCCGATGGTCAAATAGGTACAGTCACCAGCGGCATAAAGCCCCAAACCCTCATTGTTACAAAGCCCAAGATTATCGGGATGAACAAACTTTTCACCAAGAAGAAATTGATTACTTGTTCCATCTGCAAATCGTGCAAAAGTGTCACGAACTTGATAACGCTTACAAGAATCCGCATTAACGGTTGTATCCAAATTGTTTGCAACACGAAATGGTCTGCGTTGGGCATCTGGACCAGCCGGATTGGCTCCAGATAGCGGTAATGTTACATTGGCTTGGTGCGGATTAGTATTCCAAAACCAGTATTCATATTCCGGTGCCGAAAACACCATTGCATAATCTCCCTGTAGACCAAGAAAATTACCTTCGTTCAATCCTGAACTAGACCATGCTGCAGGAATAGGCGTTGTTAGCGATCCGCCGCTTCGCCGTGTCGGACATCGGTATGTTGCTACAGAACCAAACGCTTTCGTCCATTCAGGATTGGCGGTTTCGAATGCTTTCCATGCCCATGGAGACATTGTCAACGGGCGTGAAGCCGGAGAAATGGTGATCGGGTTTGCTAAGGCATCGTACAGATTGGTTTGTTCAATAAACGGATAAATCAATCCGAACATCGAAACGCCATCAAAACGATTGGTATTGTTACAATCTGCTCCTGAGTATTGCCATGTACTTACTGCCGGGAACTTCTAAAAAACTATTTTTTAGACGAAAAATATTTACAAGTCCTTATTTTTAAGGATGTGATTTTTTAAAAACAATCTTTTTAGAAGTTCCCTTATTCTTTAACCCAGCCTTCGAGATAGCGTGCGAGTTGGTGAATATCACTACCAACAGAAATAGGACGTTCATAAGCCCGTAACCTGTTCATGTCAATCAGTTCCTCAAAAGCCGGATAAGTAAGATTCATTGTACTGCCAACCGAAATCATGACTCCGTTTTTGTCCAGTTCCGCAAGAGCCTTGTAACCGCCAACTCCAATCTGACTCCCAAGAACTACATCATACGCCGTCGGTTGATTACAACGAATTTCATAACCAAATTGCAAACCAACCATTTTCTTTGATTTACCGGTACGCTTTTTATACTCTTCCGCAATCAAACGACCTAAACGGCTACTGTATTTGAGTTGCGAAACAGGAAAATGACCAAATGTGTCAGGTTTTAACGATTTATATTCATCATCGGAACAACACATTTTGATTTCGGAAAGCGGTAGATATTCCGCAAGTCCTTCGGAAACAACCGCAACAAAAGCGGTTTTACCTTCTGTTTCGCGTGCCTGAATCACGTCAACACAACGTTCTACGACTTTTTGCACATCAAAAATTTGCCGTAAAAGCGGGTTGCCGCTTTCATCGGTTACAATCGTTCCCGTTTCAGGGTCAACAGTTGGTTCGGTAGCGTACCAATTTTGGTGAATATCTTCGAGCCCGATGACTAAACTGGCTTCACCGGCAATGGACGCACCATAAGCCAACCACGCTGCTTTGCGTCCCATAACCTGTGCAATATAACCGGTTTCTGTGGCTTCGGAATCTGCCAAAAGATTACGAATTTCATGTGCCAACATTTCAACCGCTGTAAAATAACCAAACGTAAAATCAATTCCTTTATAATCGTTATCAATTGTTTTGGGCAGATGAATTATTTTGATTCGTTTGTGATTATCGGGCAACGAATCCATAACGAGTTTGAATTTTGCGGCGGTTGTCAAGGTATCATCGCCGCCAATGGAAATGAGAGCGTCAATATCAAGTGAGGAGAGTGCCTTATAAACGGTTTGGAGTGGAGCAATTTTTTTGGGGTCTTTTAAGTCTAATGGATTTTTGAGCAATTTACCCGGATTGGCGCGTGCGGTTCCGATAATAATACCGCGTGAAGTACGCAATCCTTCGTCGATTTTTTTATCGAGGCGAATGTAATGGATATTTTCTTCAAGTTTAGTTCCATCCTGGTAATTAGCGAGGTGGACGTATCCGTTTTTCATGCCGTAAACTTCGATTCCGGCACGGGCAAAACAGAGTGCGGCACTGCCGATCACTGAATTGGCTGTGGGAGCGGGACCGCCGGAAAAAAGAATGGCAACTTTTTTAATATCTGTTTTGGGTGGTTTGGGGCTGACCAGATTACTCATGTTAAATTATTTATTTTGAAAATTGGGGTTTACATTGAATACGGTAATTGAATACGACAATTGATACGGCAATAGATGTTGCCGCACCTGTTAGGGAAACACAATCCCTTACAAAAAGTTTGCCTATTATACCAACTCAATAAATAACGTAAAGATAGAGAGGCAAATTTATACATCATATACATCCTCAAAAATAATTCCGATGGGTTAAAACCCATCGGACAAACACAAGGAAAATACGGAATTAATGTATGATCTTTAGAGATTTTCGCAGAGGAGATCGCCGATTTCGCGGGTGCTGTAACCCATTTTTCCAGCGGCTTGGCTTTTCATTTTATGACCGGTAACAAACATGATTGATTTCATAATTCGTTGAGCCGCCTGCGTGTAACCCTCTTGCTCCAGTAACAAGGACGCAGCGGAAACAGCGGCAATCGGGTTAATAACATTTTTACCGGTATATTTGGGAGCACTTCCGCCCATAGGTTCATACATACTACAACCGCCCGCTTCGGGATTGATATTACCGCCGGCAGCAACTCCCATTCCGCCCTGCAACATTCCGGCAAGATCAGTAATAATATCACCAAACATATTCGTTGTCACAATAACATCATAATATTCAGGATTCTTGACCATCCACATACAACAAGCATCAACATTATTGTAATCCGTCTTCACATCAGGATAATCTTGGGCAACTTCATGAAAAGTGCGTTGCCAAAGATCATGCCCAAAAGTGAGAACATTTGTTTTGGCAACAAGAGTGAGCATTTTTCCTTTGGGATTATTTCGTTTGCGGGTGTATTCAAAAGCCCAACGAATACAACGTTCCGTTCCTTTTCTCGTATAAACTGCAGTTTGAGTAGCAACTTCGTCGGGAGTTCCCTTTTTCATGCAACCGCCAATTCCTGTGTACAAATCTTCGGTGTTTTCGCGAACAACCACAAAATCAATATCTTCCGGCGTTTTATCTTTCAACGGCGTTTCCACACCGGGAAACAATTTAACAGGACGAAGATTGATATATTGATCAAATTCAAAACGCAACCGCAATAAAATTGATTTCTCAAGAACACCCGGAGCCACTTCAGGATGACCAATAGCACCCAAAAGTATAGAACTGTAACCGCGTAACTGAGCAATTTCTTCATCCGTAATCGTTTTGCCGGTTTTGAGATAACGATCACCGCCCAAATCAAAGTAATCGAATTGCGTGTCAATTTTTTCAAGTTGCCCGACAGCGTTGAGAACTTTAACTGCCTCCGCAACAACTTCAGGTCCTGTACCGTCACCGCCAATAATAGCGATCTTTAATTTATTATTAAGAGTAATCATTGTTTTAATCTTTTGATTTTATTTTTACAAACACAAAACACAACACCCAATAATACAAAATATTATCGTAATTGCATAGACAACCTTTAGCAACCTCGTGCAAATTGAAAGTATTGCAATACCTTCAATACCAAAACTGCCAAACGTCCGTTATTTTACAAATTCCAATTCATTTTGATAGGGGTAGAACGAAAATAAAAAAATGCCCGCTGATGACACTGATAAGCGCAGATGGGAACTCTAAAAACCACAAATCTTTTTTATTTAGCCGTAACAATCTGTGTTTTCAGAAGTATAATCATTATCGGAGTAATTTATGACGATTCCGTTTATGGCGATTCAAATAAATCAGAAAGGATTATAACTATGACATGTTCATTTTTGCGAATACTAATTGTTTGCGTTTTTAGTTTAGTGTTATCGGTTTTTGTCTCAGCACAAAATATTGGCAATCTCGGTAATATCGGCAACGGTACTAGCGGTATTGGTAATATTGGCGGCGGCGATAGGAACACCGGAAACAATGGGAACTCCGGCAGCAATGGAAATTTTGGGAACAGCGGGAATTTCGGGAGCAGCGGCAGGAACGGCAACACCGGAAACAGTAATAGCAGCAGTTTCGGGAACAGCGGCTCAAGCAGTGGCGGTTCTAGCGGTTCAGAGTTCGGCTCAACAATGGATACATCCACCTCGCTAAATACACAAGCATTTGTTGGTCGAGATAGTTCCGTTCCCTTTGTCGGCAGGGAAGAAGTAACTTTGGGAACAACAACAAGCAGCAGAAAAACCTCCCCAACAACCACTTCCGCACGCCGCACAACATCATCCCGTATGACCTCAAACCGGTCAATGACTTCACGATCCGCCTCAGGAATAAATTCATCCAACAACGGACGAACTGTTCGGGCAGTTACACAAGCCGAAGTTACGTTCTCGCCGACAGATATTCAACACCGGACAATAAAATTTCAATCCCGAATCACCCGATTGCCAAGCCTTCACTCAACCCCCGAACAAATTAACGTCAAACTGGAAAATACCCCACAAGGAAATATCGCCACCCTGACCGGAACTGTTGCCTCTGAACGTGAACGCAAAGTCATAAAACATCTCCTCCTCCTCGAACCAGGAATCGATAAAGTCGAAAATAAACTCTCCGTCAATGGAAATTAAAAAACTCATTCACCGGATGGTGGAGATTTTTATTGTTGGTGGTCGGTTATTGTTTGATTCGACGAGGTGTTCTGTTGGGTGGGAAGGCGGGGGAAATTGGTTTGGTTTGGGATCGTTTGGGTTCCAATGCGCAACTTGTTGAATTGTTCCTTCTTTGGGGGCTTCTTGAGTTTTGCGGTTTTCATTATTGGTTTTTGCCATAAACTCTGTTTGGTTTCGCTTGCCGGGTAAGTAAACAGCCGCTTGCGAACTAACCACCGAAGAACCAACCTCTGGAATGTAACGGACTATCAATGAAACCTTTTGGGCTTTGCCATCAGGACCCTCCGCGTCCCAAGGAATCCAAAAATTGTAGGACGGACCAAGTTTCGATTTTGAATAGAGTTTTTTAACATCGTTCTTGTCAAAAAGATAACTCCGCGTCGGAGCGTTGTCGTCCGGTTTTCGGTTTTCCTCATCAAAAGCGTAAACAACCACATTGCCCTTAATTTTGATAGGCTTCTTTGATTCCTGATCGTAAAAATAAACCCGCCCGCCAAAACCGCGTTGCGGAACAGAATCGGCTTCGTGTTTCACCGCCGGCTCCCAAACCGCAACCGCTTTTGCCGGCGCTCCCGCCGGTTTTAATATTGATAAATCCGGCTTCAACCAGTCCGGTTTGTTCCAAGATGTGCCGGAACAACCAACCAAAGGAAATACCACAAAAAAAATAAATAAAATCTGAAATCTGAAAAACCTGCTTAGTGTCATGGCTCAAATCCGGTTAAAGTTTTGGAAAAATAGGTAAAAAGGAGGGAATACGTTAAAACTTTTGGGGAATCCCACAAAACTTTTGGGGAATCCTACAAAACTTTTGGGGAATCCCACAAAACTTTTGGGGAATCCCACGAAACTTTTGGGGAATCCCACGAAATTTTTGGGGAATCCCACAAAACTTTTGGGGAATCCCACGAAACTTTTGGGGAATCCCACGAAACTTTTGGGGAATCCCACAAAACTTTTGGGGAATCCCACGAAACTTTTGGGGAATCCTACAAAACTTT
>JAISNF010000036.1 GCA_031276415.1 Planctomycetaceae bacterium | reverse complement strand
CTATTGAATAAATACAAATTTTTCTTCTCTGTGCTCTCTGTGTCCTCTGTGGTTAATAAAATTAAATCTGTGGTTTTTAGAAGTTCCCTATTGTATGTTGCCCTTTCAGGGCGAAATTGTTGTTGGTAATTTTAACCCTACCCGTTGGGTAGGGCTGGCTTATGTTGCCCCTTCGGGGCGTAGGAAAATATCAATCAATCTTCTGGAATAGATTATTAAAATAGACGGTTACTTTAAATGATGTTTCGATTCCAATTAAAAATTTCCTCTGTGTTCTTTGCGTTCTCTGTGGTTAATAAAAATTATTTGTGGTTTTTAGAAGTTCCCCTCCTGATATTTTGCGAAAAATTTTGAATGTTTCGGAATTTTTATTAGGGTATTTGAATATTCTGTTAAAAAATGCCGATTATAACGGTAATGAATATTTTTCTTTTAACTATGGGCGATGGGTAGGTTCAGTGTCTATATCAAGAAAACAACACCGATATTTCCGGCTCGCAATGAATTCGGGGGTTCTAAGATTTTTAGGCGTACTGAGTTTGGTGTTTTTGTGTGGTTGTGGTTTATTTCAAAGCCGCAAAAAGCCGCATATTGAAGAAATTCCGCCTTATTATCAACAGAGTCGGGCTAACACAGAAATTCGATCTTATCATGATTATGAACGTGAAAATATGGCGAATCAGGTTCATGTTGTTCGCAACCGCGAGATGGAGCGGCTGATCAATTCAGAAAATGAAGAAAAAAAAGAACAGCAATGGGAAAACGAAATTAAAACAAATCAAGAAAAACAAACCAATTTCTGGGATAAATTCAAAATTCACGATAAAAATTTCCTAAGAAGTGACGAAGCCGTCCGAATTAGTTCCAATCTTGACCGCTAAAATAATTCTTGGTCGCGGAGGTTTGTGTGGTGTGGAATCTTTGGGCTACTGAGGTTGTTCAGTTTAGAAAATTAGGTAGAAATGAGGTTTGACGCAATATGGAAATTATTACCAAAACGTTTTGGCAATAATTCCGCATTTCCCCGTATTTGTCCGGCGGGTTAAAACCCGCCGCTACATTGGAAATGCCCCAAAGGGGCAACATAAAGTTGAGAGTGTCGCAATTGCTGAATTATTACCAAAAACATTTTTCATCCGCATTGCGAAACTCTCCACTATCCACTCTCAACTCTCAACTATAAAAACTATCTTCGTTGTAATCTTTCCGGTTTTTGGATCCATTTGAAGCCGACTTTTTCATAAATTTTATTGAGCCATGCTTTTCGTGCTTCTGCAACAATTTCCGGTTGACCGGCGAGATGATATTCCATAATTGATGCGTTTTGGAACTGTTCCCAGAGAACTTCTTCTGACGGCGAAGTGCTTGTCAAACGAATCACATACGCAACCGTTTGAGGTTGATTGAAAACAACGCCCGTTTCACCAACCGCAAGCGATGACGCCATTTCCATAAACTCAACACCCGGCGCAACAATCCATCGATTATCAATTTCCGAATCGCCGACAGCCACCCCTTTTTCGCAAACTTCACCGAGTCGCGGCGGAATACCACGCATTGCCAAAAACGCCGCATACATGGACGCTCCGTAACTTTTGTACGTAAACTGCTCCGTTTCCGTCACCGGAACATCACTTCGACCGGCAAAAGTTTCCGCAAGCGATTTTTCCGAATGACGAACCTCCGCCGCCAATTCCTCCGCACGTTTCAACGCCAATGAACGGGCTTCAACTTCTTTCCAACGTTTCAGAACAATATCTTTGATTTCTTCAAGTGTTTCCGGTTTGCGTTCCGTCTGAATTTCAGTAACCCAAAGAAGAATGTTTTCACCCTCAATTTTTTTGGGTTCAAAAACAATCGGATTTTCATTGAATAAATTGAACAAATATTCACGTTCCGCCGCACCGCGGGCGAACTCCGATTTAATGCTTCCGAAAATTGTGTCCAGCGGAACTGTTTTCAAAACAAGCCCTTGCTCTCCCACAAACGCTGTTAAATCCGGCATTGGCGGAGCGTTTTTTTCCTGATCGAGATGAGTGTAATAAACCTGAAAATAATCACGCATCTTTTCTTCGATAAGCGGAATTGCTTTCAACGCCTTTTCTGTTGCGAGAGTCAATCGGATTTGCTCTTTAACTTCATCAAACGGTCGGTACAAAATACTCAAATCAACAGGCTCTTCCGGTTTTGGCAGTTCCGTTTTCACTTCAACTTTTGGCTCTTCCGGTTTTGGTTGTTCCGTTTTCACTTCAACCTTTGGCTCTTCTGATTTTGGCTGTTCCGTTCCAGAATTAGTATTTTTTTCTTCTTCTGTTTGATAAGAAACAAAACGCATTTTCACTGTTCCCATTGATGAAGATTCATTCTTTTCCGGTTCGGTTTTTTCCGATTTATTTTCGGTTTCCGGTTTGACTTCGGGAGTTGTTTCTGCTTTTGGAGTTGGCAATGGTTCCGTTTTAGGTTCTTCCTTTTTCTCTACATTCTCCACATTTTTTTCAACATCCGCCGAATCCTTTTTTTCCGTGTTTGCCGGAACTATTTCTGTTGGTTGCGGAATTGTTGAAGGATTTGTTGTTGGTAATTGTGGAGTTGGAAAAGTTTGAGAGGAGGGTGATGACGGAGTAAAACCGCCTAAATTTCCTGATTGGAACAAATTCCCGCTTTGCGATGGCAAACTTGGAAAAACCGGCGAATTTTTCATTGGTTGAACCGGTTTTCGGAACAGGGTTTCCTTATTTTCTTCGTAATATTTTTTAATTTCTTCTTCGGAAATAGAATCAAGCATTTTTTGGTTCGGAACTGCTTCAACATATTGAAATGCAATTTTGTCCGGCATTGTGAAACCGCTTTCCAATTGAATCGGATTAAAGGGTTTATTTTTATTCTCTTCGAAAAATTTTTGAAGTTGGGAATTTGTCGGGTCGGCTATTTTATCGACAAATTGCTCCACCGGAACCGCCGCAATCTCCGCAGTCATTTTCCGGTTCAGACGTTGAAACCATTCCCAGCGAGTCGAGGGCGGAATAACATTTAGCCCAATTTCAAACATCTCCCGCATCCGAATGTACAATAATTCCAACGCAATAAGATATTCAAAACGTTGTTCCGGCATTCCGGCGGATTCCAATGTTTTTCGATAAACCGTATTGGTTAGTAAACCTCCGGTCAATTGTGTTAAATATTTGATAATATTGGTTTTATCGATGGACATTCCTAATTCTTTGGCATATTGGGTGAGGAGCCAGTTATTGATTAGTTCTTCCGGTTCGAGGGATTGGTCATATTGTGAGGCGGTTATTTCGAGGTTTCGCAAGGCGATCATTCGTTCCTGATTATTGGGGTCGGCAAGTTGTTGATAGAGGATAATGTAAAAACGTCCCAAATCTTCACGATTTTGAGTCAGGACGGCAACATTTTGTTCATCGATATTACCGTAACGGCGGCAAGAAGCGATTTTAACCGGTCCTGTTCCGCCGTAACCGGGAAACAATCCCATAAGAACCGGTAAAATTATGAACGAAATCATCGTTCCAACACCTAAAATAGCGAGCCATACTTTTCTATTTTTCTGAAAACTTCTGAAAGGATGAAATTTTGCCATGAATTTTGTTTTTGTTAAATTGTTAAATAATATTTTGTTAAATAATATTTTTATGTTTTAGTTTGTTACCGGAAACTGAACTGTTGTTCAAATGTTACTGAGAACTGAACTGCTCAAAAGTGAACGGGAGAAGGATTATACCAATTTCTTTTATTTTGACAAATATGAGAATTGTCATTTTTTTGAAATTCTTTCCGATTATTCTGAATTAACATCACATCTTTTACCTGCCCAAAATTTGTTCATTCTTTTTATTTTGCCCGTTTTAACAATAATTGCAAAAAATAAAAAATTTTTTACGTAAAATTATTGGTCAATATTCTAGTTGTCCTATTTTCAATGGTTTGGCGTAATTCAAAAGGTAGCCCAACGTTTCGCCCGAAGAGTTTTCACCAACCATTGCTCGGCGTACTCGCCGACTTGAATTTTGTTTTCGGATGGAAACGGAAACAAGATCAACCGTTGCAACATTTCGGCGAAACGTTGCCTACCTAATGAATTTCAACATAACGGCAATCCATGAAGTTTCACTGGATAATTCGAAAATTATAAAATAAACCATTTATTAACGAAATAAAATATCTCAGCAGAATCCGTTAGCGGAATGATTTAACGGCTCCGGTAACAACTCCCCAGATGTCAAGTTGGGATTCGTCGTAAATTCGTAATGTTTTGAATTGAGGATTTTCGGGACGTAATTCAATTGTTCCATTGTTACGAATTATTAGCCGTTTGACCGTAAATTCGCCGTCCAAAATAGAAATGACAATGTCACCGGAAATAGGAGATAAACTTCGATCAACAATGAGAAGATCACCGTCAAAAATTCCCGCCCCAATCATAGAATCACCACAAACACGTAAAAAAAAAGTCGCTTCAGGATGTTTGATTAAATAAGCGGCTAAATCAAGACTTTCACCAAAATGATTCTCCGCCGGAGAAGGAAATCCCGCCGAAATATCATCAGACGATAACGGAAAATATGACAAAATAGATGATTCAAAAATTTTTTTCATAACATAATTCGTAACCGTTCATGCAAAATAACGTAATATCTCACATTAAAACTACTTCTAAAAACTCAAATTTACTTTTTAAAACCACTGAAAACACAGAGTTCACAGAGAAAAAGTTTTCATTTTATTTCCATTTAACAATTTTCTCTGTGTTTTTTGTGATTACTAAAAATAAAAAGGTTGATGATTTTTATTCTTTTGTCAGGGTGATAAGATCATGCCGGAATTATTGTCTGAAAATCCCAATACGGAACAAAATCCATAACGCATTTAGTGTTTCTCGCTGATTAATTTTAGAAGAACCAAAACGGCGGTCAACAAAAATAATTGGTACTTCCGCAAATGTTGCCCCTAATTTTTTGAGCCGGTATAAAATTTCTTCCTGAAATGAATATCCCTTTGAAATAATTTTTGTTTCATCGAGTTTTTTTAGCAACTCAACACGGTAACAACGGAATGCACCGCTATTATCTTTGGTTTTCAAACCGAGAAAAAATTTAGCGTAAAGATTGATGCAACGGCTCATCATTTGGCGATAAAAAGGCCAACCTTCCACGCCACCGCCCAAAACATACCGCGAACCAATCACCACATCAAAACCATGTTCCCCTTCTTCGGCTTTGGAACGAATCGCCGGAATATAACGAGGCGGATGACTCAAATCCGCATCCATGTTAAGAAGAAAATCATAACAATTCTCAACCGCATATTTCATCGCCGCAAGTGTCGCAGAACCAAGTCCGAGTTTACCGGATCGACGAAGCAATTTCAAACGCGGTTCCGTTTGCATCTGCTCCATAACCCAATCACCAGTTCCGTCCGGCGAATTGTCGTCAATAACCAAAAGATCAACATCAGAAACAACCTCGAAAATCTCTTTCATAATTAAAGGAAGATTTTCGCGTTCATTGTATGTTGCCAACGAAATTAAAAAACGTGACATTTTTTATAGTTTGTAATTAAGGTAACTTCTAATAACTGCCTTATTTATTTAAGCACTGTTTATTTAACACAGATTATTTAACACAGATTATTTAACCACAGAGAAGAAAAATTTAATTTTATAAAGTTATTTTAGATCAAAAGTCAAATATTGAATAATGTTTTGATTCCAATTAAAAATTTCCTCTGTGTTCTCTGTGTCTTCTGTGGTTAATAAAAATATATTTGTGATTTGTGGTCATTCAAAAGCCTGAACTATTTATTAACGAATCATTTTATTACGAATCATTGTCCGATACGAATTCCTTGTGAGCGATTCACGCGTATTGCTTTGTTTTTAACATCGTATTGAATTGTTTCGGCGGCGGTTTGCTCTTTTTTTTGACCGTCTTCAAATGTATGAATTTTGGCGTTTCCGTCGAAGGTTACGAGAGTTTTTGCCTGATTATATTTAATAGTTTTTGCTTTACCGTAGAACTGGTTGCTGTCAATGGAAGCGTTATCGGATGCGGTTAATTCCATTGTGTTTTGTTCGTTGTTGTTCATGTCGGGGATTTCGACAACATGTAATTGTTCACACTCCAGAATATATCCATATTTTCGTGCAATATTCAAATTATCAATTCCGATATGATCATCCCAAGAATTAACCGGCAAATAAACCGCCTGAACACGTCCGCTGATTTCCACATTGCGCTGATCGCCGAGAAATGTTCCCTGAATGTGATCCTGAAACCAAATGGAAAGAAATTTCAAAGCCCCTTTTCCATTGGTTGACAACGATTCGGGAAGTCCCATTTTTGTATTGGAAAATCCTTCATCGGAACTCAAACTCGTAGAACTCAAAACTCCCGGTCGATCACTCGGTCCTTCGGCAACAAAATAATTTGACGCAACATAAAACCGCAATTTACCAAATTCCGCACTGCTCAACGATTTTAACTGATTATTCGCATCCAATTCCCGACTCCGAACAAAAACATTATTGGCACACTGAATCATTTCCGCTTCGGGTTTAACTTCCGATTTATCGTCGAAAAACAATATCTGGCGGTTAAGATGAATTTCCATAACATCACACCAAATTTCTTTGTCCTGATGAATTGCCCGAACACGATTTCCGTTTCGGTCGGATTTTCCGAGAAACTGCAACACCTTGCCGTTGAAGATCATGTTTTCATTCCAGTCAACCAGCAATCGGTTATCTTTATTGATGTTGGCGTTAATATTAGCGTTGTTATTGGCGGGTTTTAGGGGAACTAAGGGAATTGAAGTTTTGGGAGCGGATGTTGCGCCGATGGAATTTGTTGTTGCGGTATTTTGGGTTTGAAAATATTTTTGGCTGGAATCTGTATCGGTATTGGCGATTAAACGTCCGATGCCCGGAACCCAAATTTTGTTGCTTGGTCGGGCGATATTGATTTCTTTTGCCCGCAACTCAATGCCGCGTCCCCGAAAAACGGCATCTTGTTGTTTTCCTGTGATCAATATTTGTGTTTCGGGCGATGACGGATTCCAAACTGTAATTTCTTCTCCGGTAATTTCGATTACATTAACATTGGATAATTGTTCAATGGCGGCTTTTTCGGTAATACGGACATTGCCTTCCACTGCCAATGTTTCGACATTGGAACGTCCGTTGTGATAAACAACCTGCATACTCATTTGTTTACCGGCGATAGCGTATTGAACTAACGCTTGAGATTGAATTCCGAGCAAATTTTGAGACGCCGCAGAACCGGAATCATTGGGGTTGGGTTGTACCGGAACCGCTAACGTTGTTCCGGGCGGCGGAACTGGTTGTGATTGATACAACGGCAATATACCGGACGGAGTTTGATGGGTTTGAGTTTGATGAGTTTGATTTGTTGCTTGTTTCTGTTGAACCGGCGAAGGCGGATTAGGTCGGGCAAACTGAACTTGTTGAATAGCCGAATCAATATTTGTCGGTATTTCGGTTGCGGCGATTGTTGTTGCTGTTGTTGTTGAAACTGTGGAAGAACCGTCAGCGAAGGCAATTAGTTGACGTGTTGTTGAGGGAGGAACGTTAATGATAGGCTGATCAATGGACTGTCCGATGGGATAATTGTTGGTGATTGGCGGCGGTGAATCTGCCAAAATTCGGGGCGTCCAATGTGATTGTGTAACTGTTCCGGTGGAAGCAATTGTTTTGAAAAAAATATCCAGTTTGTTAATATCGCAAGTTCCTTTTTCGTTAATAAAATGGACATTATCCATTACCACTGCCCGATCCGGTGTTATATTATTTTTGTCGTGAAACGGCGAACTGTTGGCAGAATTTAAACCGGGTAAAATATTGGGAGTTGTTTTATTTTGTGGTGCAACTGTTTTTGAATTGGGATCGGTATTTTTTTGATTTGTTTTTGGTTCGATGTTACACCAAAGGTCAAGTTTTCCGGCGGTCATTTTTCCGAATCCTTCAATATCAGCGGTAATTCCGCCCCAAAGTTTCAGAACAATTTGATTTTTCATCATGGGATAGGGTTCTGCCAGCAAAGCGTTCCAGGACAAAAACATTTTTTTGGGCGTTTTTTCATTGCCGATATTTCCGCGTAAATTTCCTTTTCCTTCGGAGAGTAATTTACCAAATTCTCCGTTTTGTCCTAACGTGTATTGAAAACTTTTTTCTCCGCGAATGAAATATTGATTTTGAAAGACCATTTCCACTTCTTTTGATGCGCCGGACAATGTTTGAGTTTCGAGAACCAGAAGATTTTTTCGGATATCGTACAAGATATGATCTCCGGTCATGAGGATGCCGCCGTTTTGCGGGCTGACTAATTTAGCGGGAATGACGGGTTGATTATTTTGGGCGAGTTTTCCGTTGGCTTCGAAGACAATAGGTTCGAGATTAGCGAAGCCGTTATTTTGGGAGAAGTCGTTTGTTTTTTTGGTTGTCGGATTTTTGGTTGTTGGATTGGCGGCGTCATTTTTTTCTTTGGTTTGAAATTTAACTTGAATTTCTTCTGCGGTTAAGAGATCGACGGAACCGTCGGGATTTGTTCGTCGGGCGTCGGCGTTTCCTAAAAATTTAGCGATTCCGATTTTTTCGTTTTGTTTTTCTGCTTTAACGAACTGGAAGACAAATTCACGTTGACATTTAATATCGAGAAATGTTGCGGGGCAGGACGGAAAGATGCGTGATTTTGGCAACAGATTTTGGGTGGTGGAATTTGGGGCGGTGGTTGTTTGGGGTTCGGAATTTTTTGGGGGTGAATTGGGATTTTCGGGAAAGACGAGATTGAGTTGTTTTAATTTTTCGAAACTTACAAGGCTTAATTCTTTGGGTGATTTTGGCTGGTTTGGGTTGGACAATGTCAGTTCCATATTGAACATGGAACCTTCGCCGTAGTGATAACCGATATAAAAGCGGACATCATTGAGGGTGGAGATTTTGGTCAGACCGGGCGATTCGGTAACGGAGATATATTCTGTTTCCAGGAACAGATCATCTTGTATTCCGATTTCTTTCATATCGCTGCTGATGGTAACTTTTCCGAAGAGGCGTCCGGTTTTGATATTTGGCAATGGAAACTGACCGAGATTAAATTCGCGGTCAAATTCGATTTCGGCGTAGAGGGGGGTTCGCATCACGATTGCTTGCCGGAGGGATTGATTCCGTTCTAATTCTGTGAGATTGGGATCATCCAGACCTTGTACGATTAACACGGTGCAGGGTTGTAATTTAACGATATTACCTTGTACTTCATCTTTTCCGAACAAGATTATTGTTTGTCCGAATTGCAGGTAATGGATTTCCGAATCGGTATTGCGTTCCCAACTATTTTCGGGAAAGAGGAACAAGAACGGTTCGATTTCTTCGCGGGTTGGGTCTTCACCCACGAAAAGTGGGGTGGAGACATCGGGTGTTGGCAGGAGCAGCGGCACCGCGACCCAAGCGTACAAAAAGTACAATCCGAGTACGATGAAAAAACTAAAAATCGTCGCAAAAACTCGCATGATTCATTGTGGATAGCGGCAAACGGTTTTTGCCATGAGTGATTATTTTGATTAGGATTTTGATAAGTTCGTTTGGAGATATTGTTTTGAGCAGTTGTAAAATCATAGAAAATCATACAGAAAATAGGAACATTTTCAAGACCCCAATAAATAGTGGATAGTTGAGAGTTGATAGTGGAGAGTAGAGAGTTGATAGTGGAGAGTTTCGCAATGCGGAATTATTGACGTTTCCCATTGCCACAGCGGGGCAATTCCCAAAATAGCGATGGGTTTTAACCCATCGCTACATTGAAAATGCTCCAATTAGGGCAATTTTAATCAATCATCCCAATCAAAATATTCTATGTTGCCAATCCTGTAAATTCTGTTGATCCCGTCAAAATCTCTTGATCTTGCCCCAAAACGAAAACCGAATTGCCAAAACGTTTGTAATTCCGCATTGTGAAACTATCCATTAAATCTGACCCCGCAAGGGGTCAAATATTTATAGCCCCGAATGTTGTATTTTTATATGCGACCCCATAAGGGGTCGAATATAAATAAAATTCCATTTGTTCTATAAATATGTGACCCACAAGGGGTCAAATTTATCCTACATTTATTGCCGAAACATTATCTACCTTGTGTCTCAAAGGTTGGCGACGTGGTTTTCGCCCACCATCGTCACGGTTGACATTGTTTTTCAATTTCCGTTCTTTCGTCTGAGATTATCATAACAGATGGAAATTATCTTCAATAAAAATTATGGAAGTTGAACAACACTACCATCGCTAACATCGCCAAGCGGAACAGCAATACTTTCTGGAATAGTTACGGAAATACTGCGAACAGAACCATCACCAAGAAGAAAGTTACAAATTCCCGGATGAGTACCACCAAAACCATAACCGCCAATATCCTGATTATTGTTTTTTGTGGAAACTTTTCCGACAACCGGATTAATTCCATCCGCTTGGTGTTCATCTGGGCGACTGATTGGAGCCCCAACACTTTCAATATTACGTGCCGTTCCTGCTGCCCGCCAACGACCAGCAGCAATATAAGGAACATCGGCAACATAATTTTGGGCAGCACTACCGGCATCACCGCCTTTCGCAATACCCAACCGATTAGGAGGAATATGTTTTTCTCCAGCAATGAGTTGATTACTTGTTCCGTCTTCCCAACGAGCAAGAGAGTCTCTTGGTTCCCATGAATTGTTATCGTTATTTACTAACCTGATTGCTAATCGGAATGGACCAAATTGATTTAATACACATAGATCTGTGCCGCCATGCACATGAAAATGATGCCATGAGCTAGCTGCTGTAGATGTTGCTTTAGTACGACTTACAACAGCATAGTCACTTAACGGACCAGGAAGATCATCAGTATCTCCCCCCGTATAAATCGCTCCGCTTGGTCTTCTGGACGGACAAGTATAGATTGAAACACCTCCCAACCCTTTTTTTTGTTCATCATTCAGATTTTTCCACCATTGACATGGATTGGTGGAGTTTTCCGAAAACCAGACATTAAAGCCTTTCCGTGTATTAGGTAACTCCGTTGCATTTGAATAAAAATCGTAAAGTGATTGTTGTTCGATAAAGGGCATAATGAGTATCCAAATTGTAACACTACACATTGAATTATTCATGTTTTCACCACCGAGGCAAAGTGGCGGCAACATACTGTTTTTAGCGGCAGCAAAATTATGGACTCCTATCCCGAATTGTTTTAAGTGGTTGGTACACTGCATCCGTCTTGCAGCCTCCCTTGCGGCTTGAACGGCGGGTAACAGTAACGCAATTAACACACCGATAATTGCAATCACTACCAACAGTTCGACAAGTGTAAAACCGAAACGTAATTTCTTTTTCATGTTTTTTTCTCCTGTGGAAAAAAAGGAAAGAACTTTACAGATTACATTACAAATAATCTGCAACAATTCAACGAGTGTAAAACCAAAACC
>JAISNF010000606.1 GCA_031276415.1 Planctomycetaceae bacterium | reverse complement strand
CGGTGAAACAAAATACACGATTTATGTTACCGCTTTGACAATTGGAACAGTAACTGCTTCGGAACCGTCGTTGGATACGGTGAAACTTGATTGGAATTTTAAGCCGAAACAAGGAGCCGGTTTAACTGTACAACAATATCAGGGAGGTTCTGTACCGACATCGGATTCGGCATGGGGAAACGCTTCCATAACATTGGACGCCGATAATCAGGGATGTACGGTTAAGAATCTTGAGCCGGGTAGGAATTATTTTTTCCGCGTCCGTTACACGTCTGAACTGGGAACGGAAGTACAAACAACAAACGCTACAAAAATGGTGATGACCATCGGAAGGAATTTGATCGTTTCCGAAACAAATGCGGAATCGGTTACACTTCGTTGGGCGAAAACCGGATTCACTTCACAAAAAGATAAAAATTTCACCATTTATAAACGTGATTTATCAGGAGCAAACGGAACTGATAATAATTGGAACGAAATTGCAACTGTTGACGCTGATCAAAATAGTTATACTGTTACAAATCTTTGGGGCGATACACAATATCAGTTTAAAATCGGTTATCAGGGCGAATCGGAAATTCAGGCGGTTTCATCGGTGTTAGACTTGACAACAAAACCGTACACGGTTGATATTTTGAATTTGTCACAAGATTTCGCCTCTCTTCAATGGACATTCAACACCGATAAAGACCCTGCAAGTAACACTTCGTCAACCGGCGATAACACCGGAGTTTATATCGTTCAACAATATACCGGAGGCGGCGAACCCGATGAAACTAAACGATTATTGCCGGTCAATGATGATGCTAATTGGACTGAGGTTGGAACCAGTCCTCACAATATGACGTCTACGCCGCGTTACAATTTAACCGGTTTGACAAAAAACACGGCTTATTATTACCGCATTGTCTATACTTATCGTACAGGTGATATTAAAGCCGGAGATGCTTCCACTTTTGTTGTTCCGCTGGTAACGAAATTTTCTGAAATTATTAATGTTACGACCAAGAGCGACATCTGGACAACCAGCACCGGCTCTCATTCCGTCAACCTTGCTTGGGAAACAAAAATACTTAACAGCGGAACCCAATATTCCGTACAATATCGAATTAAAGGAACAGGAACATGGACAACCGCAAGCAGTTCAGTTGCATCGACAACATATATGTGCGATAATCTGCTTGCCGACACGGAATACGAATTTCAAGTCCTGTTCAACGGCACTAGCGAAACGGCAACTATCGAAGCCAAAACATCGAAGAGTATTTTGTCAGCGGTTTCAAAAGAACTTGGAATCGAAACCGCTTCGGCAACCATTGAAATGAAATCCGTCAGCGGTGAATCGAATTTTGTACTTAAGTATCGTCTCAAAAACGACGAAGGTAGTACCTGGACAGAAAATACGTCGCCGGTAATAACCGATAACATTATTTCATTCCAGTTGGAGCTTGTACCGGAAACTGAATACGAGTTTAAAATCGTTTATGATGCCAATTCTGTTTCACATGAATCGGAAATTAAATTTGTTTCATTATCTGACGAGTTGATGCCGTCTAATGTTTCAGGAAATGCGATAACGATTCGTTGGGATGATTCGGGTTTTCCCGATAAACGTTCAGGATCGTCGTATGTTCTTGAATATCGTATCAGCGATAGCGAAACGGCTTGGTCAACAGCACCGGCACCAACAAACAACTCGTCCACCGTCAATAATTTATCCGCCAATACGGAATATGAATTTCGCGTTCAATACACAACAGACGGCGGCGCAACAGCCTATTCAACAATCAAAACCGTCCGAACCAAACAACCGGTTATCGGCGTTTCAACACCGCAAGTCAAAAAAGTAAAATTGACATGGACATTCGAAAGTGTTTCCGGTTACGTAATTCAATATAAAACCGACAACGGCAGTTGGGTTAACGCGGAAAAAATTTCCTTAAATTCGTTACGTGAAACAATTATTAACGATCTGGAAGCGAAAACCGACTACACTTTCCGTATCGCTTATAAAACGGCGCAATCGGAAACTGATTTTGTGTATTCTGATGAGGCGGAAATTACAACACTTGGCGGATTTTCTGTTGCGGAAAATTCGACGAGTGCGCAAAGTATTACCGTTACATGGGATTACGTAACGGCGTCAACTTATCGTATCCAATATAAGTTGAAAGGAACGCAGGTTTGGATTGAAACGATTCCTGATATTCCAAGTTCGACAAAGGAATACACGCTCACTCAATTGGAACCGGGAAAAAATTATACGATTCTATTGACCTATTTTGACGGCAGAGAAGAGTCTGATGAAATTGATGCGGCAACAACCAAAACGGCTCCCGAAACTCCAACCGGTTTAACTGTTTCGGAAATTACAAGCAACGGCGCAAAAATTAATTGGACGGACAACAGTGAATACGAAGAGAATTACATCATTGAATACACAAATAATGTAACCGGAAACTCCGTTAAAAAATCTATCGGAGATGGATTGGGAACCGGTCCGATGACTTATCCGCTGACAAATCTTGATACGAAAATATCTTATACGGTCAAGGTTTATGCGAAGAATGCAGAAGGTTCTTCCGTAGTTGCTCAAACGACTTTTACAACGCTTGATGTTAAACGTCCTTCGGCGGTAACATCGGTCAAAACAGCAGCAACACCAAAATCTATTACATTATCATGGAAAATTAAATCCGTAACAGATGTTCCCGATCCGACAAATTTTCGAATCGAATATTACGATGACAAAGATAAAAGCAAGGAAAAACATTGGTATGAAGTTCGAGGACTTGGAAGTTCGGTTGATTATGATCCTGCAACACAAACATATTTTTGTACGATTTCCAATAGTTTTACGGCGGGCGATTCCTTGATGGTAACTTTAGAAAACAAAACATCGTATCAATTCCGAATTATTGCGTTGGCTCCTTCTTCGGAATTTGGTGATTCTTCGGCGGCAACAATCAAGGCAACAACAGCGGCGTTGGTTGTTCCGTCAAGTCTTACGGCAAAAAATATCACGTTGACAACGGCAACGATTAGTTTTAAAGACTCGGATAAAAATGTCAGCCCTGCCGATAAAAGTTATACGTTGTATTATGTAGCGGGAACAAAAAAGTACAGTAAATGGGAAGATGTTCCTGAGTCGGAAATTCTTCCACCCGTTCCAGTTTCGTCTAACACATTATCGTGTGATCTGACCGGATTAAAAGCGGAAACAATTTATACGTACATTATTAAATCGAATTATCAGGGACAAGAAATAGTTACAAAAACAAGCAGTTTTACGACGGCAAAAATGCCGCTGGCAACAACAATTAAAGGCGGATACACTTTAGTTTCAGACAAATATTCGTTCCTACTTTCTTGGAAACCGCCAACGGCGAAAACAATATCGCCGGGTATTACGATTCAATATGTTCTTGAAGTTTCGGCGTCAGGCAAAAAGGACACATTCGTACCACTTCCATCATCCACAGTAGCAACTTCGTCTTCAGGATTACAATACGTAACATTTTCATTTTACGATGTTATCAAGTTATTAGCGGACAAAAATTATGATGTAACAACAAAAGTTAGTGCGTTATCATTCCGTATTGCCAGTACTTTCATGGAAGACAACACGGCAGTAGGAACATCCTATTCCTCAGTCGGACGTGTTACATTACCGAAATTCGTTTAAAAATTTAGTAATATTTCAGCGGTTTGAAATTCATACAGTAGGCGGCATTTTCCGCAAAAGTTAGTCGTAACTGTCTATTTTATTTTTAACCACAGAGAACACAGAGAACACAGAGAGAATTTTTTTTTTTTTTTGAACCATTAAATACACAGAAAACAAGAAATTTGTTAATTGTTCACGTATCATTTTATTAGTTTTATTAATATGTTTTTGAGTTTATTTTTTGGGAATACAAAACAAACGAACCCCCAATATTGTTTATTTCGTTGTTTCGTATTTTCAAAAATAATCTGCGAAATTTTACGTAATCTAGGTCAATTTTATTTTCCTTCTCTGTGAACTCTGTGTTCTCTGTGGTTAATAAAATTGACAGTTACAGTTAGTCGGCGAAATGTTGTTTGCCTTTTGAGTTTTTAATTTTAACGAAACATTATAATCGTAATAAAAAATATGCAACCGAAAATTTTTTTAACGGGTAAATCGGGACAAGTTGGTTACGAATTATTTCAGATGCTTTCGCCGTTGGCGGATATTCTGGCGGTTGATGTTCAGGATGTTGATTTGTCTAACGTTTTGGCTTTGGAACATTTTGTTCGGAATCTTGATCAGATTGATTTAATTGTTCATCCGGCGGCGTTTACCGCAGTTGATTTAGCGGAAGAACAACCCGAATTGGCGCGGGCTGTCAATACAACATCTTCGCGGATTCTTGCCGAAGAAGCGGCGCAACGAAATATTCCGATGATTTATTATTCAACGGATTATGTTTTTGACGGCAACCGATCTTTTAATTCGCTTTACACGGAGAGTGATCCGACTTCTCCGCTTTCGGTGTACGGATTGACCAAACGTGACGGCGAAACAGCGGTTCGGACGATTTGCAAAAAACATTGTATTTTACGGCTTTGTTGGGTTTACGGTCTTCGCGGAAACAATTTTTTCCGAACTATGTTACGATTATATCAGCAAGGTAAAACGCCCAATGTTGTTTACGATCAAATTGGTGCTCCGACATGGTCACGGATCATTGCGATGACGACCGCTATAATAGTTTCAAAAATATTAGATGATTCTTTTTTAAAGTATTCTGAATTTCGCTGGGGAACTTATCATCTTAGTGCGGGGGGAGTTGCGAGTTGGCATGATTTTGCAACGGAAATTTTTATTGCGATGAATCAGCAAACCGGACAAAAGATTGAATTACCGAATCCGGTTTCATCTGCGGAATATCCTGTTAAAGCGATAAGACCCAAAAATTCGCGATTAGACAACAATCTGCTTTCCGCCACATTCGGATTGAAACTTCCCAATTGGAAAACACAACTCGCCTGGTGTCTCGACGCAATAAAAAATAAAGATAACTAAGTGAACTTGTGCTTGTCCAATAATTTTGAAAAAGATTAAAATTATTGGACAATTAATGATTTTGGGATGAATATTAGAAAACATTACCAAAGATACTGTGGATTATTGTTTTTATAATATTCAAAAGCACCAAACAGCAAATGTGTATTGCCGGTAAATCCAGAACGAAAATAAAACTTTATTTTTGTTTTATCTCATCTGATTGTCATAATCATGTTTTATTAGTTCATTTCCGTTACAAGAAATATTTTCGCCTACAATTTTCATTGTACGGTCGCCTTTAACCATACTTGGGGAATTTGTAATTTACTATTTTTTGGTGATAATTGTTATTATTCCGTTTATATTTTCGTTAAATTCTATGTTCATTTTATGGCGGTTTTTTATTAGATCAATAATTTCTGCGGCAATAATTCTGGCTTTGTCGTAACTGCTGATTTTATATTTCCAATTGTTGTCTTCCTTTTCATAAAGGGTACTTCTAAAACGAATATTACGCCGAAGTATCACAGAAATTCAACATTTATTTATTTCGATAAATCGTTAAGAATATCCGCTATTTTTTCTATCTGTTTTGCCATATCGTCCACTACTTCATCCTCTACTTTATCAAACGGAACGAAAATTGGTAAAAATAATCCAGATTTCGCATTAGGATGCCGGTAACAACGACGATGAGGAGTAAATTTATTTGCTATAGCCTCTATCCATTCATCAATACCGCCATCTTCCTTTTTATTACTACCTGTTGAAAACCAAAAAAACGTTCCGGCATCTCCTTGCCAAGTATTAAAAAGAACACTCAATGCACAAATGAATCGGTTATCCAATCTGAAATAATTGGTATAACCATATTTTTGTCCTGTTCGCATAAGGCTTCCATTTTTATTGTCTGCCCTATTCCGTGATTTTAATTTTTCAATTACATTATCAATAATATCGGAGTAGGAACATATTTTTTTACCGGTTTCTGGTGAAAAATCAGACGCTTGGAAAGGAATAAAAGCATTGGCATCAAGTTTTTCTTTGAGACCAATAATTTGATTTATATCAGAAATTAATGCGGTACTATCTTGTACAGCATCTTTAATCTTATTTAATACATTAT
>JAISNF010000480.1 GCA_031276415.1 Planctomycetaceae bacterium | reverse complement strand
ATGATGATTCGTATTTTGTACAATTTTTGTATTTTGGGTTTCTTTATTTTTGTTCCGATTCTTTGTTTTGCCGAAACGCCGGAATTTCGTTATGTTCCGATGGAATTGTTACGGATTCGGGAAGGAGTCGGTAATGTTTTTAGCAAATTAAACAACGGTGAAGATGTTACAATTGCGTATCTTGGCGGTTCTATTACGGCAGCCAATGGTTGGCGTCCCAAGACGACGGAATGGTTCAAAAAAACTTTTCCAAACGCAAAAATCAAAGAAATTCACGCTGCTATTGGCGGTACCGGCAGTAATTTGGGAGTTTTCAGATTTGCTCATGATGTTCTTCAATATCAGCCTGATTTATTGTTTGTTGAATTTGCGGTCAATGACGGCGGGGCATTGCCGGAAAATATTTGGCGCAGTATGGAAGGAATTGTTCGCCAAACATGGCGGGCAAATCCCGAAACGGATATTGTGTTTGTTTATACAATCTCTGAAGCCTTAGCGAAAGAACCTCGTCAAGGAATGTGTAACAGGTCAATGTCTTCAATGGAACTTCTTGCTGATTTTTATGGCATACCATCGATTAATTTTGCGGTTCCGGTTCTTGCGTTGGAAAAATCGGGGAAACTATTATTCAAGGGCGAAGTTGCTCCTGAGGGAGTTATTTTGTTTTCGAATGACAGTGTTCATCCGCTTGATGACGGACACCAAATTTACACGCAGGCGGTTATTGAAAGTTTTGAAAAAATGAAAGAAACGAAACCGATTTCTCATCAATCGAAACTTGCCGAAACATTTATTAGTGATCATTGGGAAGCCGCTAAATTAGTTCCGATTACCGAATCGATGCTTCAAGGCGAGTGGAATAAACTCAATGCCGATAACAATCTTCAAAAATCGTTTGGGCAACGTCTTGGAACTATTTGGCATTCGGGAAAACCGGGAAGTAAATTAACGTTTCGGTTTAAAGGTTCTCAGGCGAAGATTTACGATTTGCTCGGTCCGAATGGCGGGCAAGTTATTGTAACTGTTGATGGAAAAACAAAAGAAAAACCGGTTGCCCGATTTGATTCTTATTGTACTTATCATCGTCTTGCGACGCTTGATTTAGCGTCTGATCTTGATCCTGATATTGTTCACACAATTACGGTTGAGGTTCATCCTGAACAACCAAACCGTCAACCGGTTGCGTTTCGGCTTAAAGAGCCGGAAAAAGAACTTGCCGAGCCAAAGTTTCAAGGTACGAATGTCTGGTTTGGTAAACTCATGCTCATCGGCAATCTGGAATAAACAAACCGTAACCGTTCACGGTTGAATTGATAACTATTCCGTAGAATTGCCTCAATGGTTTCGTGTTCATTTTCGATAACCTCATTTCAACCTAATTTTTCCTAACAAAACAACCTCAGTAGCCAAATGAAGATAACACATAACAACCTCATTACCTCATTTATTATGAATATTTTTTAATGAGGTAATGAGGTTTGATTTTGTGTTACTTTTTGCTACTGAGGTTGTTTTGTTTGGAAAAATTAGGTAAAAATGAGGTTTGTTGAAACAATGACAATACGTTTTCGCAAATTCCACTGAATCGTTACAAATAAAAAATGCCAACTTTTTTAAATAGCCGTGAACGGTTACAAATTTTCATTATGATAACTTGTTAAACGAATCTCCGTGAACGGTTACAAATTATTTTAGGTCAAAAGTCAATTATAAAATTAAAGAACATTTTGATTCCAATTAAAAATTTCCTCTGTGTTCTCTGTGTCTTCTGTGGTTAATAAAAATAAAATTGATCGCTACAAAACAGATACAAAAAACAGTGTTACTTGGGAGCGGTTTCTTTTTTTGTATCTGTTTTCGTGTCGGTTTTTGAATTTTTTGCGGATTCTTGTGCGGCAAGAATTTCTTGATATTTTTTGGGCGGCTTCATTTGAATTCGTTTGAATCGTGTTGCTTTGTCCGCGTCCGGTTTGCTCTGCAAAGCAATACGAACCGCTTCATCCGCTATTGCTTTTTTCACGTCCAAGACATAAACCGCACGAGTCAACTCCTTTTCAACTTCCGCAACATAATTTTGATCAAAAAGAAATTGAGCCTTTGCCGCACAATATTCGCAAAGTCCGAAAAAATGCGGTGAATAAGGCGCATAAGTTGTTTCCAATGCAGAATTTTTAGCGGCATTCTTAACCGTGTTTTCAGCAGTATTTTCAACAGGAATTTGTTTGAATGTTCGCGAGCAAGGCGAAGGCGCAATTCTGAAATTGATACAATGACCGGACTGCTCAAGTAATTCCCAAGCGTCGCGGCTTTTCTGAAGTTGGGCAAGAGCGGCATCGCGAAGTTCCGCAAGAAGTCCGACCCGATCTTCGGCGGCTTCTTCGTCCGCCACAGCGTTTCGAGCCTGAACTTGTTCCCAAATTGCATGATTCAAAAACCGAACATATTCTTTGGACATCACAGCCGCCGGTTGACCGCGGCGAGCATAAGGATTGCCATGTGCATCGTACCCAAACTGCCGCACCGGAGCAATACTTCCCGCCGTACCGCGATACCAGAGTTGACGCTGACTCACACCGGAAATATATTGATATTCGTGTCCGTAATCCGCTAAATGTTTCGAACAACGGTTGCAATACGGATCACGACAACTTCGATATTTGTCTTGGCTCTCTTTATCAAGCAACTGTTCCCGTTTAACCGTCCACGAACCGGAATGAATTCCGGCATGGAAATCACTTCGTAACATAAAATCAGAATAAAACGGATTCCCCGTAAACCGATCAAATGCCCGATAATCATAATATTGGGCAGAAACAGTTGCGCCGCCCAAAACCAAAATAATCACAACAATAACACTAGTCAAAAATTCATTTCTCATATTATTTTCTCCCACCAAAAAGGAATTTGACGAAAGGTAACTTCTAATAACCGCCTTTATTATTTAAGCACAGTTTATTTAAGCACAGATTATTTAACCACAGAGAACACAGAGTTCACAGAGAGGAAATGTTTTAAAAAAATTATGTTCGATCAAAAGTCAATGAAATATTAGGGAAATTCTAAAAACCTTGTTTTAAAAAATCGCATCCTTAAAAATAAGGACTTGTAAATAGTTTTTGCCTAAAAAACGAGGCTTTTAGAAGTTGCCATTAAATAGCCTTTCGATTTCAATTAAAAATTTCCTCTGTGTTCTCTGTGTCCTCTGTGGTTAATAAAAATAAAATCGTGTTTTTAGAAGTTACCGAAATTTTATTATTTCATTTTAGAATACAAATAAAGAATAAGCAAAAAAATACATTCCATTTTGTGGAGAAATATCAATAGGTAACTCTAATAACCGCTTTTTATTTAATCACTTTATTTAACCACAGAGGACAGAGAGAAAAAGCGTCCGCAGATTACACAGATGAGCGCAGATTTTTTTATATTTTAAAAATCATCTGCGTTTATCTGCGTAATCTGCGGACACTTTTCCTTTCTGTGAACTCTGTGTTCTCTGTGGTTAATAAAAATATATTTGTGGTTTTTAGAAGTTCCCAATATTCATTTCTTGCATTTTCGATTATTTTGGTGTAAATTGCTTGGTAGTATTGGTGGTGAACTATTGGAAAATAACTGTTTTATTTCTGATTTAAGTAACTCTAAGTATCAATCAATTTTATTACAAAGTACAGGAAATAATACGGTATTATGGAAAGATGCCCGGAACCAATAGTTTCTTCTTATTTTTATTGGAAAGATATTTTCGATTGGACGGTTGCGCTTTTTTTGTTTATTTTTACGATACCGATTGTTGTATTGACGATTGTTGTTGTTCGTTTAACTTCCAAAGGACCGGGTATTTACAAACAGGTCAGGCTCGGTAAAGACGGTAAGGCGTTTACGATTTATAAAATTCGTTCAATGCGGGTTGATGCTGAAACGGCAACCGGTCCTATTTGGGCAGCCCGAAAAGATCATCGTGTTACGCTGGTTGGAAAGTTTATCAGAAAAACGCACATTGACGAGTTACCGCAGTTGTACAATATTTTACGCGGGGAAATGTCTTTAATAGGACCGAGACCGGAACGTCCTGAATTTGTCAATGAATTGGAAAAACGCATAGACGGATATTTTTACCGTCTTGCGGTCAAACCCGGGCTAACCGGTTTGGCTCAACTTAATCAGGCTTCTGATATTAATTTGAATGATGTTCGTCAAAAATTGGTTTACGATTTTGAGTATATTGAAAAAGCCTCATTTTGGTTTGATTTCCGATTGATATGTGGTTCTGCTCTGAAAGTATTTTATCTTTGCAATCCTTGTACGTTAAAGTTATTGGGGCTTTATTACAATATTACTAAATCTCCGTGGGCAGTGCCGTTGCAAGTTGCGTCGCAAATAATTCCCAAAGACGAAGAACGCTTATCTGGAATTTTTGAAAAACGAGTCGCATCGTGAGTGGATAGTGGATAGTTGAGAGTTGAGAGTTGATAGTTGATAGTGGATAGTTTCGCAATGCGGAATTATTGCCGCAATGTTGGTAATCCGCATTGCGAAACTCTCCATTATCCACTCTCAACTATCAACTAAACCACGCTGCTCTTGTTAATTTTGACAAATTTGATATTCTATGGGGCAATGTGTTTGTAAATGGGAATTGTGAAAAGAGAAATAGCATATTCCCAATCTTTCCAAAAATAAATCACCTCTTATTTC
>JAISNF010000413.1 GCA_031276415.1 Planctomycetaceae bacterium | reverse complement strand
AAAAAACAAATACTAAATAAAAACAACAAGAAGAAATATAAAAAATAACAAAATTCCTGTCAAGACGAATTTTAAAGTAAGAGGAGTATATTGGGCGACTATACATTAAAAAAAATCCGCTAAATTTCAGTGAACGATTACTTATTTTTTAATGAGGTAATGAGGTTAATTTTGAGTAACCGTTCACGGAGATTTGTTTAAGGGAACTTCTAATAACTGGTTTTTTTTATTAACCACAGAGGACACAGAGTTCACAGAGGGAATTTTTATTTCTCAATCTTAACCCCGCCAGGCGTGTGAGGTGTATAACCGTAGGTGTAGCGCAGCGCAACCTACGGTTATGCATAATCCCGTCCCTGCGGGACTTAGGAAATATCACGGAATTTCTACATTAAACCGAGACACTATTGAATAAATACAAATTTTTCTTCTCTGTGCTCTCTGTGTCCTCTGTGGTTAATAAAAATAAATCTGTGGTTTTTAGAAGTTCCCTAATGAGGTCGGATTTTTTATGATTTTTTGCTACTGAGGTTGTTTTGTTTGGAAAAATTAGGTAAAAATGAGGTTTGGTGAAACAATGGCAATACGTTTTCGCAAATTCCACTGAATAGTTACAAATAAAAAAATACCAACTTTTTTAAATAGCCGTGAACGGTTACCGCAGCGTAAATGGTTACAAAAAAAGCCGGAGGAAAATCCTCCGGCTCGGTATTGATTTAATGGACTAAACTGTAAAACAAACTACAATTTGTCAGCATCAATTACTTCATTGCAGTTCGGCTGGCAAATCTTAATAAACATTGTTTTGTCCATATTTTCGTTTAATGGACGAACACTACGATCTGCAAACGCCGCTATAACAATACCCGGATGGTTCGATGATGGTCGAGCAGTCTGATATGCCGGATGTGCTGTCGGTGTTGTTCCCACTGATGCTCCTGATGACTCACCTCGCAGAACGTTAATGAAAGCAGGTACCTCAACAGCCGCAGTAGTGTTGTTAGAAGTATCGTAACCACCCACACATTCTGCGGCTGGCACATGACGAAAACCAACTGTACCCGTCGTCGGCTTAAAAAAGTTAGCCGGAGTTTTATACGGATCCTTTATAGCAAACGGATAACAGAATGCAACACGTTCTTCACGATCTGCCGATAGTTTATGCGTATATGTAACACCATCAGCAGTGTCTGTAATAGGAGTAGAAGAATCCGGCAAAAAAGCCCAGCGTGCGCCGTAATGAGGGCGTTCATTTTCTGAAAGGAGAATAACATTACTCGTTCCATTATGGGTAGAAATATAATCAACGGAACATTGAGATGCTTTATATGTTGCATGCTCATCGAAAAAAACTGCATCATCCTTTTTGCCAGGTTCAAAACGATAGTCAATAGATGGAGTACCAGTAGCAACAGTACCTGCCCCAATCATTGTCGAGATTGTAGTATAATCACTACCGCTTGCATTTTGATACCCGCCATTGCAAACATAATGCGACCACGACTTTTCTTCCGGTACTTCCGCACTTGGACAAAGCAACGATTTAATACGAATTAAATCATCTGCTCCTGCTTCAAGATTTGTTATCCTCTGATACAGTAAATTTTGTTCCAGATAAGGTAACAGATAAGCGAGCCATGTTACAACATTGGCATCGCCCGCCGTATCACTTGTTTTTCTTTCGGCGATTACACCTACCATAGGTGGAAAACTGTTTTTCGCCGCCTCATAGTTGACACACGCGAGTGCTATTTGGCTTTGATTGTTTAGACAGACGGCTCGACGTCCTGCTTCTCTTGCGGCTTGAACGGCAGGCAACAGAAGTCCCGCCAACATGCCAATGATCGAAATAACGACCAGTAATTCAACAAGAGTAAAACCGAAACGAAGTTGCTTTTTCATTGTCATTCTCCTTATTTTTATTGTTTAAAGGGTTTCACTGACCATTTTGATGATCAGACAAAGGTGTATTCAATGGTTCATTCAATAAACCATTTCATGAAAGAATTTAATTTAGTGAAAAACTTTATTTCACCAATATTCACTTCACGATGTTCCTATTTTCCCCGAAGTCGGCATAAATTGCTAGTGAAATCTCAAAATTTTTTCAATTTTTTTTATTTTTTTCCAAATCCCCCCAATTCGACTGATAAAACAGGATTATGTAGTTAATAGTTAGTAGTGAATAGTGAATAGTTTCGCAAGCGGAATTATTTGTTGTTCTTTGCTCTTAAAATTGCCCCCAATCTGGGGCGGAGGAAACACATCATTTTACGTTACTTGAACAATTACGAAATAGACAGACACTTTACGAGTATTGCCTAAATATTGCCTAAAAGGTTCGAGCGACTTCTTCAATTTTGTACGTTTCAAGAATATCACCTTCTTTCAAGTCATTAAAACCTTTAAGTTTCATACCGCATTCGTAACCCTCTCGAACCTCTTTTACGTCATCTTTTTCACGTTTAAGCGAATCAAGCGGATATTCTCCAATAATCCGGCTCTCCCGAATAATCCGAACCCGACAATCTCGCTCAACAACCCCCGAAATCACCCGACAACCAGCAATCGCCCCAAGCCGACTAATCACAAATACCCGCTGCACCAACGCCCGCCCCAATTCCTTAATCTGCTCCAACGGCTTGAGCATCCCTTCCAACGCCTTTTTAATATCATCCGTCAAATTATAAATAATATCGTAACGACGTATCTGAATTTTCTTGCGGTCTGCCATAATACGAGCATTTTCGTCAGGAACAACATTAAAACCAACAATAATTGCATCCGACGCATCCGCAAGTTGAACATCCGCTTCCGAAATTCCGCCAACTGTCGCCTGCAATATTTTAATCTTGACTTCAGGATGATCCAGTTTACTAAGTTCTTTTCGAATCGCCTCAATAGAACCCCGAACATCCGCACGTATAATCACATTAAGCGTTTGTGTTGTTTGCGCAGAATTGATTCGTTGGAATAACGTTTCCAATGTAACATGAGATTGAACATCTGCCAGAATATCTTTCCGCTCTTCGTCAAGACGTTGCTCCGCAATAATTCGGGCATCCGAAATATCGTCCAACACACAAAATTTGCTTCCGGCACTCGGAACCGTGTTGAGACCAATTAAATGTACAGGCGTACCCGGTGTGGCTTTACTGATTATTTTTTTGGCGTCAAGAGTGTCGTACATTATTTTGACACGCCCGTAAGCAGTACCGCAAAGAACAACATCGCCGGTTCGTAACGTTCCGTTCTGAACAAGCATTTTACAAACAACACCTTGACCGGATTGGAGTTCCGCCTCCAGCGCCACTCCCAACGCCGGACGATTCGGATTGGCTTTAAGTTCGTGAAGTTCCGCAACAACCTGAATCGTCTCAAGTAATTTTTCAATCCCCAAACCTGTTAAACCGCTACATCGAATAATTTCAACATCGCCGCCCCATTCGCTCGGCATTAACTCATGAGCCGCAAGTTCCTGAATAACACGATCCGGATTAATACCAGGTAAATCCATCTTGTTTAACGCAACAATAATCGGAACTCCTGCTGCTTTGGCGTGTGAAATAGCCTCTTCGGTTTGCGGCATCACTCCATCGTCCGCCGCAACAACCAAAACAACAATATCTGTACAGTTCGCACCACGCGCCCGCATTTCCGTAAACGCTTCATGTCCCGGCGTATCAACAAACGTGATATCCTCCCCGTTTTCCATTTTTACCCGATACGCCCGAATATGTTGCGTAATACCGCCCTTTTCACCGGAAACAACATTCAGGTGAAGAATATAATCAAGTAATGTCGTTTTGCCGTGATCAACATGACCAAGCACCGTTACAACCGGAGGACGCGATTTAAGCAATTCCGGCGGGTCGTCCTCGTCAAACAACGACGCAACTAACCGATCTTCCAATGAAACTTGATCACGCACAGACATTCGTAATTCAAACGCCTCCGCTAAAAGTTCCGAAGATTCCCTATCTAATTGTGAATTAATCATCATAGGAGTTCCCATTTCAAGAAGTTTTTTGATAACAACGGGAACGGAAATTCCTGTTTGTTCGGCAAATTGTTTGACCGAACAAGGAAGTTGAATAACTATATCAGTTTTTCGCGGTGCTGCCGTACTTACAGATCGTCCGCGATTACGTTGACGTTTGAGTTGACGCGGAATAACGGTAACTTCGTCATCAAAATCGTTTCGACTATGACGCCGTGTTGCGCCGCTTCGGCGTTTTTTCTTGGTATCTTCAATTACAGGAAGCGGAAGATCGCCTGTAACCCGTTGAGATTGATTACGTCCGCCTTTTCCTACGTGACGTACTTCATTTTCAGGCGGAATAGAATCTTTTATTTTGCCTTTTCCTTTACCTCTGTCTTTACCTTGTTTTTTGGTTTCTTTCGCTTTATTACGTTCTACTTCCTTGAGACGTTGACGCTCATCATATTTCCGAATATGATTTTCAAGTTCTTTTGAAGTTCCATTGGCAATAGCGTTACGAATAACATCTTTCGGCAAAACCATATCCGGTTTTTGCGGAGCAAGTTCTTTTGTTTTCTGCGTCTTTGAAATTTTCGGCGGCGGCGTTTTCGGAATAGGCGCAATTCGAATTGAAGGACCGGTTGGTTTTGACGGCGATGAATGAGATTGTTTATTGCCTTGCTGTTTATTTCCTTGCGGCTGATTCCCTTTTCGCAAAGCATCAAGATTAGGAATTTTATCAGTAATAACGCGCATCGGTCCCCGATAATCCTCACGGCGTGTCGCAACCGCATGACCGGGTTCCGAAAGTCCCGTCGTAATCGGCGGAGCAGAGCCGGATGTTTCCGGTTTTTTCAAAAAAGCATTCAGCGGTCCTGATTTTTTAGGCGTTTCGCCTTTCGGTTCTGGAGTAGATTCCGTGTGATCAAGCGGTTGCGGAAGTGTCGGGAAAGTTGGCATTGCTCCCTTAACCGGTGATTCTTTCGTTGAAAAACCTTTCGCAGATGTCCCTTTTGCCGAAGATTCCTTTGCCGAAGATTCTTTCGCCGACAAACCTTTTGCGGAAGATTCCTTCGCCGATGATTCTTTCGCCGGCAAACCTTTTGCGGAAGATTCTTTTGCCGACAAACCTTTTGCGGAAGATTCCTTCGCCGTTGACTCTTTCGTCGGCAATCCTTTTGAGGGAGATTCATTCGCCGATGACTCTTTCGCTGGCCAT
>JAISNF010000345.1 GCA_031276415.1 Planctomycetaceae bacterium | reverse complement strand
GGGCGTAGGAAAATATCAATCAATCTTCCGGAATAGATTATTAAAATAGACGGTTACAATGCATTGTGTCTCTACTAAAATTTTCATTATGATAACTTGTTAAACGAATCTCCGTGAACGGTTACAAAAACTTAATACTTTACGTTGTTACAATTAGTTCTTTTTTTCTGACGGCGGCGGCGATAAGGGCGGAAAATAGTGGGTGCGGCTTGGTTGGTTGCGACTTAAACTCTGGATAAAATTGCACCGCCACAAACCATGGATGTTCCGGTATCTCAACCGCCTGAACCCAAAGTCCATCAGCACTTTGCGCTGAAATTTTCATCACAGAACGTTCCCATTGATCACGATAATGATTGTTAAATTCGTAACGATGCCGGAACCGCTCCGATGTTAAAGGACGATTTCCGTAAGCGTCCGAAATTCGTGACGGTAACTGAAATACGATTGTGTCCGCTCCGGTTTTGAGAGAACCTGCACTCGGCGCAAAAGAATCATGCCCGTCAAAATATTGTTCGCCAAAACGATGTTCCTCACGAAGACAAATAATCGGATGCGGCGTGTTTTTATCGTATTCCGTCGAATTGGCTCCCTCCAAATTCAAAACGTTACGCGAAAACTCAATCATCGCACATTGCATCCCAAGACCAATTCCAAGAAATGGAATACCGTTTTCTCTCGCAATTCGTATTGTTTCAATTTTTCCCTCGATTTCCGTTTCGCCAAAACTACCTGATACAATAATCGCATCCGCTTTTCGTAACTCCCGACAAGTTTCATTTTTTGAAACATAACGGCTGGGAATCCGTAACTTATTTACCCGCGTGCGGTGAGCAATTCCGGCATGATCAAGGGCTTCCTCCGTTGACTTATACGCATCTTGCGTCTCGGCATATTCGCCGACAACCGCAACCGTTACCTCTTGAACCGGATTCCGAATCCGTTCCAATAATTCATGCCAATCATCCAGTTCCAACGCTCCGGCATTGTGAATACGGAGTTTGTCCACAATCAATTGATCCAATTTGTGATCATGCAAACGAACCGGAACTTCATAAATCGAAAAATCTTTGTCCTTTTCTTCAATCACCGCTTCCGTGTTAATGTTGCAGAAAAGACCGATTTTAGCGCGTTCATCGTGTGACAACGGAACTTCGGTTCGGCAGATCAAAATATCCGGTTGAATACCGATTTGGCGAAGTTGTCCGACACTATGTTGAGTTGGTTTGGTTTTGAGTTCTCTCGCTGCTTTCAGAAACGGAATTAACGTTAAATGAATATACAAACAGTTTTCTTTACCAACATCAAGCGGAAATTGCCGAATCGCTTCCATGTGAGGCAAACTTTCAATGTCGCCAACCGTTCCGCCAATCTCAATAATCACCACATCAATCCCATGACCGCCAAGACGCCCAATACATTGTTTAATTTCATTTGTTACATGCGGAATAACCTGAACTGTTGTTCCTTGATATTCGCCGTGCCGCTCTTTCTCAAAAACACGCTGATAAATCTGACCGGTTGTCCAACTGCTGTTCCAGGTCAACGGCGTATTTGTGAAACGCTCGTAATGACCAAGATCAAGATCAGTTGTACTGCCGTCATCCAAAACATAAACCTCTCCATGTTGTGCCGGCGAAAAAAGTCCCGGATCAACATTCAAATACGGGTCTAATTTTTGTAATCGAACCGTTAAACCGCGATGTTCCAAAAGCATCCCAATTGATGCACATGTCAAACCCTTACCAAGAGAACTAACTACCCCACCTGTAATAAAAATGTATTTCGTCATATCTTTATCGTATTTTGATTTTGTAACTTAATTTGTGTTTTAATTTTGTATTTTAAAATGTGTTACCTACAGACAATTCTTTGTTTCCGTAAATTCTGTAGTTAAAGAAAATAAGCAGTTACTAGACAGTTATTCAATCAGGTCAGGTATTATAGATGAAAAACTTGAAAAATAAAAGTCGTTTTGTAAATTATTCAGCGGAATCTTCGCAGATAATCCGGATTTTTAGAAGTTCCCATAGGAAGATTCCTATTGAAAAGAGAAATAAATTCAGATATAATTCTTAAAATCATAGTCGATTTTGCATTCATTTGTGTAACGTGAAATAATGTTTTCCACATTAGTAAAAAAGGCTGTCTATTTTTTGCGAATCGTAAAATCAAAACAAAATCAAATTATAAGTTACGTAATATTTCAATGGAATTTTCGTAAATATTTTCGTAAAGAAACGATTTAATTTGTTGCGATGATCAATCAAAGAAGTACGTTATATCCTTTTATTTTTAATCCATGATTTCCATTTACGAACACAAAGTTATTGTTCTTCCGTCTGATATTGACGAAAACCGCCATGCGAATAATCTTTGTTATCTTCGTTGGATGAACGAAGCGGCAATCGCACATTCCAGTTCCAATGGTTGGTCGGCGCAACGTTATCTCGAACTCGGTTCGAATTGGTTTGCCCGGCGGCATACAATTGAATATCTGACACCGGCACAAGAAGGTGATGAATTAACGGTTAAAACATGGATTAGTGATTGGCGGAATATTCGTTCCACACGAACCTACCACTTCATCCGACAAAACGATCAGGCAGTTATCGCAGAAGCGGAAACACTTTGGGCATTCGTCAATCTCGCAACAGGAAAACCAACCCGCATTCCGAAAATTGTTACAGATTCTTTTGCGGTTGTCCGTTAGTTTTTAGTTGATGCACTCAATCCTGTTGCCAATTATTTTATTGTTATTATAAATTATTATTGTTATTATTATAAATTATTCGTAACCGTTCACAAATATTTTGTGCGTTTTTTGTCTTGAAAGAGCAGACATTTACTCTAATCCTAAAACAATTACAATCCCGTGTTTCTTTCTTTTCTTTTTATTTTCTGTTTTTTTGTATTGGTTCCTATTACAATAGGATTTTTCGTTTCGTTGGTTTTGCGCGAATTGTACAAACAGCAACTATGGGAAAAAAGTATTGCCGATAAAAACAACGATAATGAAGTTGAAGAAACAGCGCAGGAAGGTTCCGTAAAATTATATGATCCATCTTTAGATGAAATGGATTCCGAAACGAATACCGAACAAGTTCCGAATGAAGAATCTGACGCCGCCGAACAAATTGCTGCGGTATCGGATTCCGAATTAAATACGGAAACAGAATCGGTTACCTCTTCTGCAATTTCAGATCCGTTTCCACCAAACACAATAACCGAATCGGAAAATGATGAAAACAGGTTGTCAAGTGTTTTCGAAGATGAAAATATATTGCCGGACACATTTAAGATCAATGATATTATCGATGAAATGGTCAATGAAAATCCGCCGATCATTCCTTCTGATCTTTCGTTACGAATTGAGGAAGACGGTCATTCCGAAAATCTGATTAACCAAATAGAAAATGAACACAAACAGGATATGTTGGATGCGGATGAAAATGAAATTCTTACTAAAATGATCGCCCCAACAGATTCAGCAGATTCAAACAACCAACCGTTTGCACAACCGGAAATGATGTTTAATCATTTCAATAATGAGGAAAATCCTGATACGGTTCATTCGGAAATTTCGCCGATGGCTGTTGAATTACTTGGAGAAGATTTTAATTTTGATTCGTTTTTCGAGGAAAAAAAATCCGAACAAAAAAATAATGAATCAAATAATAAATCAGATAATGAATCAATAACTGCTTATGAGATTGGTCAGGGAATTTATCAGGCGGATGGAGGATTTATGACTAATGATTCAACTCTTTTCAATCTTTTGCCCAAAGAACAGGCAATCGTTTCTCTGTATCCTGATAATCTTATTCAAAATGCAGTTGTCGAACCGGATTTATCCGAAACCGCTCAAAATTATAATTTTACCGAAGAGTTGTTGCCGATGTTTATTCGGAAACGAAACAAAAAATAAAAACCGGATATTGAAAGTGTAACCGCCAAAGTGTAACAACCAAAATGTAACTGCCGATTTTTTTTGTTTGCGATTTGAATTACAAGAAGTCGGTAACGTTTCACTAAATTAAATAATTACGATAAATCGTTGCGATTATGTTTAGTTTGCAACAATAAATTTGATACGTTTTATTTTTTCTTCGGGAAGAGCGGTTTGGAGATTGGCGAGAAGTTCTGATTTGCGAAACGAAATTTCTTGAACAAAAGCATGATGTGGTACGGCGATTTCGAGAGTTCCCGATTTAAGACCAACAGCCCGTGTTACCGCTCCAAACGGTTCGCCAATCGTTTCCCGCCAAATTCGGGTAATTTGTTCGATATTTCGTTGATTTTGGAGTCCGTACTTTGTAATTAGTTGAGGTAAAATATCCGCAACATGGACAACTCCAATATTCGGCGAAGCGTGAAATGTTGTTTTCTTTTTCGTGGATCGCATTTTTATAGGTGAAGTCATAGGTAAAGTTACAAGCAATGTCATTGATAACGCAATTGAATTAATATTGAATTGATATCAAAAAAAAGGGAACAGTTTCGTGTGAAACCGTTCCTCTGAAAGAAAATCAATAACGATTATCTTTAACGAATCATTAACGAATTGTTTGTTTTCGCCGATAGCGTTTTACTAAGGGAACAAAACCAGCCAGACTCATACCGATAATAAGTAAGGTTGCCGGTTCGGGAGTAGTGGGATTTGCTGGAATTTCAGGTGTCGTTGTGTTTGTCTCTGCAGATGGTGGGTCTCCCGATGGATAGTTGAGATTAGAACCCCTCATCATGTTGTTACGGTTAGTTGGGCTTGCTGCCTCACCTAAACGGTTTTGAGCATCGTCAGTGAAAGAGGCAAATTCCGCTTCCGGTTCGTTCATTGGTTCTTCCATATAACTATCGTTCCTGTTATTACCATTTGACGGATTCGTTGCACATGTTCCCGATGACGCTTGATCATCTCCGGGTTCTTCATAATTGAAGGACATTGACGCTCCCGAAGGATCCGTAAATTCAGGTGCCTTACTACCGCTACTGTCCAGATCAGCAAAAACAATCCCCGAAAGTCCCATCAGAACTATCGCCAAACCAATTTCTTTCAGTTTGAAGTAAAATTTCATTGTTAGTCTCCTTATTTTGAAATATTAAAAATGGATCGTTAAAAAACACATTGTAAAAATAATTTTAAGTAAGAACAGAAAAAATGTAAACACTTTTCTCTAATCTTTTTAATTTTTAAAAATTATTTTGAGTACGAAAAAGTTTACAATTTATATTGTTTGACTTCCAAATTATCGACAAGTTTCCAAATTATACTTTGTAAAATCCACAATTCAATAAATATGCAATTTTTATGCCTTCAATATTTTTTTAATAAATATTTTGAAAAGTATTTATAACATATTGATATTAAAGGGGTTAAATCTTTTTTTCTTGTGGTTTTATTGATAGCCGAATTATTTTATTGCAGGGACTAATGAGCAATTAGGTGATGTAAAAAGATACATGCTGTGTAATAAACGATCAATATATTTATTTTTGATAATATCTGAATTGAAGGATTATTAGGATTTTTAGGAAAATATTTACAATTATGGTTGTGGTGTTGGTTTGCAGTAGGTCATTAGGATTACCGACAAGATGTCCATATTGATTGGTTTTGCGTAATGTGAATTCATGCCGCTGGCAATGGATTTGTCAATGTCTTCTCTGAATGCGTTTGCGCTAATCGCTACAATTGGTACAGTTTGGGCATCGTTGCGTTGCAATCTCCGAATCGCTATCGTTGCTTCATAACCGTCCATCACCGGCATTTGAATGTCCATAAAAACAATGTTATAAGTTCCTTCCGGCGATTCTTCAAATTGTTTGACGCCTTCCGAGCCGTCCTTCGCTTCAACAGACGAAAATCCCGCTTCTTTCAATAATGCAACCAAAACCGTCCGGTTGATAAAAACATCATCAATCACCAACGCTTTTTGTCCGCGAAAACGCCCGCGAACATCACACGCCACAATCCGTTTCGCATTTTCATCTTCCTGCAACCAAACCACAAAACCAAACTCACTGCCTTTTCCCAAAACACTTGTTACAGAAATATTACTGCCGAACAATTTCAATATTTCTTGGGCAATCGTTAAACCCAAACCACTGCCGCCGTAATGACGTGTTATTTGGGAATTGGCTTGTTCAAACGGACGGAAAATTGCCCGTAACGCATCCGGCGAAATTCCAATACCCGTATCACGAACTACAAACGAAATCAACGATTTTCCGTCACGCCGCTCTTTACATTCAACAATAAATTCTATCTTACCGCCTTCCTGCGTGTATTTAACCGCATTGTTAAGAAGATTGTTCAACACCTGCCGCAACCGCAATCCGTCCGTTATAAAATTATATTGCTCCAATTGATCAAACCGCGTTATCAACTCCAGCCGTTTACTAATACAATTTAATCGTAACACTCCGGTAATATCTTCAAACATTTCGTTCAGATTTAACGGCTGATTGATTAATTTGATACTGCCGGTTTCCAGATTAGAAATCTCAAGAATATCACTCAATAAACTCAGTAAATGACTTGACGAATCTTTTAATTGGAACAAATATTCGCTCAATTCCGTGTACTCGGCTTTATCACGAACATTACTGATTTTTGATTGCGCAACATTATTCATTCCGATAATCGCATTCATTGGCGTTCGCAATTCATGACTCATTCGTGACAGAAAATTACTCTTATGTTTGCTCGCCAACTCCGCCGCCGCCATTGCCTGCTCAACTTCAATCTGTTTCATCGACAATTCGGTTACATCATTACTGGTAATAATGTAACCGATTTTTCTGCCGTTCTCGTCTGTAAAATAATTCGCATCGCCCTGCAAAAATTGCCCCAAACGCGATTCATAAAAAACTTCCGCCCTACCCGAATTTTTTTGTAACGCCGTAATCGGACAATATTTTGTACCAAAAGGATAAATACTCAGATTCTCGTAAGATTTGCCAAGTGTTGCCTCTAAATTGTCCATGCCCAATACTTTCAAACTTTGTTCATTCGCATAAATGATACGTAAATCCATGTCCGTAATCACCAACGGACTATGAACACTGCGAACAATACTATCCGCCATCTCGTCAAAAGAATCCGCAATCCGTCCAAATTCGTCCTTTCTTTTTGTACAGAAACGAAAATAACGAACACCCGACCGGAATTTTGAAATTCCATTGATCAATTCCTGCAAACGATTTGACAAATACGACGCCATCCAAATCGCAACAAAAATAACCAACACGGACAAAATAACTGTTGTAATAATTAATTGAGTTGATGTTTCGTTGAAATTATCTTCCACCATTTTTGTTAAACGTTCACCCATTTCGTCGGCAGGACGGCTAAAATCATCAATCCCCGCACCAATCGCCACAAAACCAAATCCGCGCCGATTTCCCCGCACTTTGGGATCATAACGTCCTGTGTAATAAGGAATTGCGGCTGCGGTATTGAGTTTGTACAAACCGCTCCAAAGAATGTAAAACGAACCGGAACCTCCGTCCTTTGTTAAATCCATCCAACCCGTACACTGCGGCGCATTGTTCAGATAACGCCCATCCAATCCAACTAATCCGAGTTTCGTTAATTCCGCTGCCGGTTTTTTCTTCCGCGATTGATACGCAAGCGAATTTGTATCACCTGTCCATGACTCGTAATCTTTTAACGTTGCAATATAATCTTGCCAATCTTCCCGTTTGAATCCTGCTGCCAACATTCCGTCATAAAGAGTTTTTTCAAGCCAGGGAGTTTCCGCTTTACCTGTTTCAGGATTAAATCCGTATATCGAATGATGACGCGGATGAACAACACTGCGGCATTGATAATCCCAAATGAACGCATAATTACCATCAAAAGCGTTCGATAATTCCGTGAAACGTTCATTCATCGGCGTTATGTGATTAATCATACTCAAAAGATGATCATGATTCAGCGCAAATGTTACATAACCATTTATGTTACCGTTTTTATCAAGAACCGGTTTTGCCCAGCGAATAATTCCTTCAAATTGGATACCCAACGGATTTTCCGCACCGGAATAAGCCTCTTCTTCCGGTTTCCATTTTGACGAAATATTGAGAACCGCTTCGGATAATTCCGTTAAACCGTACTCATTTTTCAGTTCCTCCGCAACTTTTTCAATATTTTTGTTTTTAATAACCCATGTTTTTCCCTGCCCTAAACGCCGATCAATTTCGTTGCGGATTTTTGTGTTGTGTGCTAATTTACTGTTAAATTTATCCTCTTCATTTTTCAATTCTGCATTCAGAACGCGTAATTTCCAAACCAATTCCGCTTGTCCGGCGTCTGGCTCCAACTCGGCAATTTTAGCGTCAATCAGTCGCGATGCCATATAATCAGGCGTGTACATTCCGATAAAATGAGACGGAACATACGCACCAATCACATCCGAAACGTAAATATCATTCTTACCAAGTTCAGATAATTCCTTGAAATAATGTTCCGCTTTAACAAATGTATTATTCGGATCAGAAACATTGAGTAATTCTTTTTTGAACGTATAACGTTTTTTGGTAGTTTTTTGCGTAACAAATTTGGCGATTTGATTTCCTTTTTTGTCCAGCAGCGCAATTTCATCATAAAGCGGAACGGGAATAAAATTATCGAAACAATCTCCGTAACCATAAGGCGGACGATAATGAAAGGACGCACCGTCGATGGTATCGTTATTTTCTTTGTTACGGGAACGTTCACCGGACTCTTCCGGCGGAATGTACGGATCAATCTGAACCCACGACATTCCGTCATCCGCAACCTTCCAATTACCGTGACGGCGAAGTTTACCGATTTTATTATCGCAATAATTTTGGAATAATGATTCGATTTTTTTGATGTTCTCCTGATTATTGAAATCAAAATCTTCAAGAACTTTGGCAATAAAAGAAATATCGGCATCGCGGCTATAAAGAAATTCTGCAACTTTTTGAGCGGTTTCCGTACTGATTCGTTCAATTTTTTCAACGGCACTTGCGGTGAGTGCTTCACGAGAATCTGTTACAGACGTATCACGCAAAACATCGCCAAGCGTAATCAATGCGTGCCAGGCAATAACCGCTAAAAGAATCAGAGGAATAATTTTGACTATCAGAAAAATGATAATCAGTTTTTCACGAATCCCGACAATTGAGAATTTTTGTTCTCTGGAGTTTCGATTATTTTTTGGAGTTGAATCAGATTTATTGTCCGCCATAGTTAAATATCTCCCCCGATATTTATGCAAGATTTATTGTGTTTGAAAAGTAATTATTCATTTTGGCGACTTTCCCTGCCTTTTGCCCAATTTATAGGATAATTGAGTATAGGAATAATTGAAAAAAAAAATTTTTTGACGATAAGTCGAAATTAATCTGAAATGACAAAAGATAGCCCAAATAATCCTAATAATCAATACTACAAATATCGGATAATCAGAATTTTTTCCAGCGTTTGATTTCTTCGATTACGGATTCCATTACTCGTAGTTCATCTGAATCAATTGCCTGAAAATATTTTTGATATTGATAGGGTTCCGAAGGGGAGACAAAGCAGGAAAACCGGAATAATTCACCGCGGCTTCCCCATTTTTCCAATCGATAATATTTTGCGCCGAGTTGTTTTAGTTGATTTTCGAGTATTGGAAAATTCCGTTGTGGTGATATTTCGGTTATTTGGTGATTGGCAAGATCATTTTTGTATTGTTTTAGTTTGGGGAGTTCAACGGCAACGGTTGACGGTTCAATGGTTGAGGGTTCAACAGTTGGCGGTTCGATAGCGAAGGCGATTGACGATTCATTTTTGAAGGAGTTTGGGATTGGTTGTTCTGATATTTTGTTGTTTATTCCGCCCGTTGTTTTGATCGTGTTATTTGGGCTGGAGAGTTTATTTTCTTGTGATTTTGACCCAAAGAGCGGCGAAGAAGAATTTGCCGGTAATGTTGCGGGCAATTCAGTTGGCGGTTCAGTCAGTGATTCGGTTGGCGATTTTTCACTGGAAGGAGTATTTGCAGGTTGTTCTGAAGGTTCTGTGGCGGGAGAAATCCATGTTGTTTGGTCATTTTGATTATATTGATCTTTTTCCCAAAAATTTTTAGGAATCATATTCCAACAGACCGCAGTTGCGGGAACGAGAATCAATGTTGTTAAAAGAACACCTGCTCGCAGAAAATGGATAAAAGTCAATTCTGTTTGTGATTCTGCCAAAGAAGAACTCCTTAAATGATAATTAGTTAGGGAAATATAATTAATTATTAGTTTAGGAAAAACATAATTAGTTAAGGAAAAACAAGGATTATTGGAACTTTTGTGTTCCCAAGATTGGGGTTCCTCAAAAATTGGGGTTCCCCAAAATTGGGTAAACATCACAAATGATCAAACAAACAATCGAAAAATTATATTGATTTTCTTTAACATTGCCAAGACCAAAAAACCAAGACAAAAAAATATCTTGCCCGCAAGAAATACATAATCGCAATCTACCGGAGTTAATAATTTTTTGAGAATACAAAACAATAAAATATACAAAATTTTTTTGTTTTAATTTTATTTCCTATTTTCGTTGTTGTATATTTTTAAAAATCATCTGCGACAATCTGCGTAATCTGCGGACAATTTTCTTTTTCTCTGTGGTGGTTAATAAAGGCAACTTCTAATAACTGGCTTTTTATTTAAGCACAGATTATTTAACCACAGAGAACACAGAGTTCACAGAGAGGAAATTTTTATTTCTCAATCTTAACCCCGCACGGGGTGTGATGTGCATAACCGTAGGTGTAGCGAAGCGCAACCTACGGATCGGCAAAACACCCAACCCAATTTTTCTAAGCCCCGCATGGGGCGAGATTATGGTTGTTCGGGCTGATAATCTCGCCCCATGTGGGGCTTTGTTTGGTATTATCAGGTTTCCGTAGGTTCCGCTTCGCTACACCTACGGTTATGCATAATCTCGTCCCTGCGGGACTTAGGAAATATTACGGAATTTCAACTAAACCGAGACGCTACTGAATAAATACAAATTTTTCTTCTCTGTGTTCTCTGTGGTTAATAAAAATAAATTGTGGTTTTTAGAAGTTCCCTTGCGTTTATTTTTTGAATATTTCGGCGAGTCGGGACTGGAGTTTCTGACCGCGAATTTCAGTGTCGATAACCTTGCCGTCTTTGTCAATCAGCAACATCGTCGGAACTCCCCGAATAGCATAGATTTGACCTTGCGCCGGTTGGTTCGCTTTTTCAGTCAACTCTTCGGAAATAATTAACCACGGCAATTTTTCCTCTTGAACAGCATGTTGACTATCAGCGAGTTTGTCCCAAACATACACCGAAACAATTTCAAATCCTTTATCGTGATATTGTTCGTAAGCCTTGAGCATGTTGGGAATTTCGCCTTTGCATGGACCGCACCATGACGCTGTGAATTTGACCAAAACATATTTTCCCCGCAATGTGTCCCAGTTGAAATCCTTATTGTCAAGCGTTTTTCCATATAATTTCAAATCCGAACCCACACAACGCCGCAAATATCCCTCAAGACGTTCAAGAGTTTCCTTTTTCTTCTCGCCGGAAATAGTACACTCGGCAGAATTGACAAACGCAACCAATTCCTGAACAGTTTTAGCGGCAAATTGGGGATCGTCTTTCGATAATTTTTCCGATTCAGCAAACTGTACAACAATCATAAGCGGATCAATCGGTTCAAACGGAACCGGCTGTTTGTTGACCCATTGCCGAATATCTTTTTTGAGTTGTTCAAATTTTTCCGGCGTCAATTCCCGATAAAGTTGGCGCAAACTTTGTTCAAATTCCTGAAAACGTTCACCGTTCACAAGCAGTAAAAATTTTCCTTCTTTTTCAAGTTCTCCGATGAGCGTGTTCAATTTGCCCTGATGTTCTGATTTTTGGTTCGATGATGTTAGTTGGTCTTTTTTGCTTAACGCTTTGAGACCGGCAATTTTGAGCGCATATCCTTTTTCTTGTTCTTTATCATTTTTTGCGATTTTGAGAATTTTTTCTCCGCCGGCGATACTTATGTTGCCCATTGTTTCGAGGAATTTTTTGTACGCTTCAATATCTTTGATTTCTCCGCTAAGTTTTGTTGCCAATTCATTGAGTTGAGTTTCAATTTGTTCGACGGTTGATGCATCGTCGAATGTCGGGATTTTCTTGTTTTCTTCCTGGCAGGAAGCGGACGGAATGACCAGAGATACAATAATCAGAAATGGAAAGATAAAACGAGACATTTTTATTAAAGTGGGTTAAGTAGAAAATAATTGTTAATCGAAATTCAACCGGTTTCAATACAACAAGTACAACCGCGAATTTCAAACTTAAATAACCGCCCACAAACAACCGCAACTATTTATTTTGACAGATTCAACAGATTCAGATGTTTGGAAACGGTTTTTATTTTTACATCATTTTACCCATCAACACAAGTGCCCCCATCTGAGAATCACACAAGGAAACTTTCTAAAAAACACAAATTTATTTTTATTAACCACAGAGAAAAGAAAATTTAGTCCGCAGATTACGCTGATAGACGCAGATGAATTTTAAAATTATCTGCGATAATCATCGCAATCTGCGGACGCTTTTTTCTGTGAACATTGTGTTCTCTGCGGTTAATAAAAATGAATCTGGTTTTAAAAATAAATCCGGTTTTTAGAAGTTTCTATTGTTTTGATTATTGATAAATCGGACAATCGTGTTATACTTTACGCTTTTTAAGGGAGAAAGGTTATGCTTAAGGTTATGTTGCCGGATGGTTCTGTTCGGGAGTATTCTGGTTGTGTTACGGTTTATGAGGTTGCGTCTGATATAGGGGCGGGTTTGGCTCGTGCGTT
>JAISNF010000227.1 GCA_031276415.1 Planctomycetaceae bacterium | reverse complement strand
CGGACAATTTTTTGTTTCCGTGTTTTTTGCGGTGAGTAAGCCGCTACGCTTCAAAAATTGCTGACTATTTTCTAAAACAAGCAGGTTTCATTACAGATGATGAAAGTGAAACTAATAATGTTACGAAATAAAAATTCAATCACAAAAAAACGCCACGGAGCCAAGCGGTTTTAACCCATCGGAAATCTAAACCGGAATCTTTTTGGCAACAACAGAATTTGGGATGTTTTCAATTTCAGCGGTGATGGTCTCAGGTTCGATTACTTTTGTTGCGATTTGAGAATTTTGCTCAGGTTCCTGATCCGGATATCTGATTCGTCCGTGCATCGCAGCAATAATCGACTTGATAACACTGTTCTCAATAATCTTCAACTCCCGAAGCGTAAGACCGGAATCGTCAAATTGCCCATCGTCCAGTTTTTGCTTGATAAGAACATGTACACGATTTTCAATTTTTCCCGGAGTTGCAGCAGTTCCCATGCTCCGGCACGCACTCTCACACGTGTCCGCAATCATCAAAATCGCCGCCTCTTTGGTTTGCGGTTTGGGACCCGGATAACGGTAAGTACTTTCCTCAACCTGTTTCCCCGATTCATCTTTATTGCCCTTCGCCGCACGTCCGTAAAAAAAGGAAACTAACGATGTTCCATGATGTTGCTCAATCAAATCAATAAGCGGTTTGGGCAAACGATGTTGACGAGCAAGATCAATACCGTCTTTGACATGCGCAATCAAAACAATCGTGCTGACTTGAGGCTCAATATGATCGTGAATATTGTCCAAGCCTCCCTGATTTTCACTGTAATATTCCGGCTTCATAATTTTACCAATGTCATGAAAATACGCCCCAACCCGCGTAAGCAAACTACGCGCACCAATCGCTTCAGCGGCTGTTTCGGCAATTGTTCCGACTTGCATCGAATGCCCGTAAGTCGCCGGCGCAAGACGAATAAGACTTTGCAGCAAAGGCTGAGAAACATCTCCCAACTCCAGCAAACTCATGTCCGTCAAAATACCAAACGGTTCTTCAATAAACGGCAAAATCCCCGTCATAATCAGTCCGGCAAGAAATGACCAAACAAAATTGGCTCCCGCATCGAAAAATAAAGGCATTTCCAAAAGACGATTACAGAAAATCCCCGTCGTCAACGTCAGCACAAACGCCACCAGCCCCGAAAAAAAACTAACCGCAACCAACTTTTTGCGAGACCGCAACCGCCCCAACTGAATCGCCGTCGAAATAGGAACACACAACAAAATCAATAATAAATCATTTCCGCCGCCATTACCAAATACAAGAATTAACGTCAATATAGTTGATAATACAATTGCCAACGCCCACGAATAGGTAATGGAAATAGCCATGACAAATAAAAGAAGCGGTATTATTTCTCCATCGGCAATTGTTAGCGAGAAACGTTGAATACATTGCGCCGCCGCCACCGTCAAAACCATGCCGCCCATCAAAAGCGCAAACGATAACGGCGATTTCGGACGCCGACGCTCTAACCGTTGTATGAATCCCCACGTAATAACAATCAAAACAAAAATTGTTCCCCAAATCGCCAGAAACCGAATAAATCGGTGACTCAAAGGAAATTTTAAAAGAAAGAGATTATATTCGGCACGCAAAAGATTGATCTCTTTGGTTCCCAAGATAACTCCCGATTCAATAAGCACTTGACCCGGCACAAATTCCAATTCAATGTTTTTTACCGCATTTGCTGCTTTTTTCTCTAAATCGGCGGTTGCGTTTTGATCTTCTCGGAGAGTTTCTTCCAGTTTGGGGCTAAGCCAGTTAAATAATTGATCAACAAGAGTGGGATTACTCAATTCACGCTGCAACGCCTCTTTGAAACGTGTCCCATCGCGAATCAATACTTCGCTTACTTTAAACGGTACAGCACGATCAGGCTTTTCCCCACTACGGTAAACAAGAATTTGATCCTGACTTCCCCGCTCAGCCCCGTAAGGCAACACCCGCAATGTTCCATGCAATTCAAAAGGCGTAAACGCCCGTTTAAGACGATCATTGAATAAATCAAAACTGGTATCGTCCTTAAAATACGCCACAAACGCCTCAAATGCCGCACGCGGATCAATATTTTCAGGAACAGCGTCTTTTCCAACCGGTTTGAGAAAATTGTACCACATCTTTTGCCCCTGAACGTCAAGTTGATCAAACGATTGGGCGTTTACCATTGCGGCAACCGTATTCCAAAGTGATTCACGGAGTTGCATGAGCGGTTGCGGATCATTGACGAATACATGGAGAGATTCCCAACTGGCTCGCTCTTTGGCAAGACGCGTGGCTTCGGGACTGCTAACAGCAAACGGCGTGTTGCAAACAATCGCCCGATCCGTAATACTGTTGAGACGAAACGGAAACGGCGGATTCCACGCTTCAATCAGACAACTAATCATAATCGAAGCAAAAAGCATAATCAAAAGAAGTGAACCCCAATGATTGTTTTTTAACTCGGTAACAAATCTCGAAAATCCGCCGCGAGAAGATGACCGCAACGCAACACGTTCACTACGAGTTCGACGCGGCGGCAGTGAAACGGCGGGAATATTATTCGATGAATTAACTGTTGACATAAATTACGGGGAACAAAAGAATTAACGAATTTAATTGTCTTAGTCGCTTAGTCAATAATCTCAAACAGAAACAATTTTGTAATAACAACGTGATTAACTTAACATTTCTTTTATACTATTTATGCAAATAATCAAGAGGTAGGCAACCTTTTACCTAATACTTTTATCTGATGCTTTTACCTAAATATAAGCAACCATTAGTTCAAATTAAAACAGAATAAAATAGAAAGTTACCGGATAATCGCATTTTCTTTTCGCAATACCCCCGACAGGATTTGAACCTGTGACCTACGGTTTAGGAAACCGTCGCTCTATCCCCTGAGCTACGAGGGCAAATGACAATAAGTAACTTCTAAAAAAGCAAATTTACTTTTTAAAACCACAGAGATCACAGAGTTCTCTGTGGTTAAATAAAAAAACGGTTTTTAGAATTTCTCAATAACAAAATTGAAACCCGAAAATGGCGACAACTCATCATTGTCTTCACTTTCGGGTTTTTCGTCAAAATTTGTTTTGACATACTTTTATTGACATAATTTATAAATCTTATAAATTTTCTAAATTGTGTTAAGCAAACGGGTTGTAAACTCCCTGTTTCGCAACACTGCCTTCGTAAAAACCATCGGCATCAGGCATGACCGGCGGGTTGCCGTTCCAATCCCAAACACCTTCCGGCGGCATATCTGTTTTGCCTTTTTCAACCGCTTCGTCCCATTTGACGATTTTGCCCGAAAACGCAGCATAACGCCCAAGAACAGCAGTCATTGTCGAATGCGCACCATACCAGCCGTCATTCCGCTTAATGTTCTTACGAATATTTTCGGCATGAACAACATGTTCATAAGCGAATTGTCCCGCGTTCACACCGGTTGTGAAAAGTTCTTTGCCGGTGAAATCGTTTAGCCAACCCTTGCCGCCCACTTCTGAGCCGCCGGAACCTTTGGTGCCGTGTACATGTTGGTTGACCGCATTGAAACTGTTCCCAATGTGCCGGCATTGGCTGAACATTTTGGAACCATCGGCAAATGTAAATTCGACAAAGAAATGATCCCATGCCTGACCATGCCGATTACATTGTTTTTTGTTTTCCTGATACCATTTATCCCAAGCCTCACGATCCGCAAACGGCGGTGCGGTTCGGCGCACAGACTCTGGACAAGCCTGATTCTGACGACCGCCCATCGCATTGGCTTCAACCGGATGACACATGTTGTCGCCTTTGCTATGCATCCAAAGTCCCATGTCAAGGTTATGAACATGTTGTTCGGTGATATTGTCGCCGCAAAGCCAAACAAAATGATACCAGTTTTTCATCTGGAACGACATTTCACTCTCGCCGGGATCACGATGCCGGCACCAAATACCGCCGCCATTCCAGTACACCCGTGTAAACGAAATATCACCGATTAAACCTTCGTGAATTTGGCTGATCCAGTTTTGAAAACCTTTGTCGTAACGGCGTTGAAGACCAACGGTAACTTTAAGATTTTTCTCATCGGCGATTTTGTTGGATTCAATGAGGCTGCGAAATCCGGCAGCATCAACACAAAGCGGTTTCTCCATAAAAACGTGTACACCTTTTTCGACGGCATAACGATAATGGAGCGGACGAAAACCGGGAGTTGTGGCGATCAAAACTTGGTCACCCGGGCTAAGACAATCAATGGCTTTTTTATAACCATCAAAACTACTGAATACTCGATCTTCCGGCAGATCGATTTTGCCTTTGTATTTTTCGTTGCCTTCTTTTCGCAAGGCGTCGGCTTGGCGTTTGGCGGTACCTTCGAAGGCATCGGCGACGGCAACGAGTTTAACGTTATCGCCAACATCTAAGCGTTGGCGAATAGCACCGCTACCCCGACCGCCACAACCGACCAGGGCAAGTTTAATTTGATCATCTCCGGCGGCATAGGCACTACGTTCGACGGTGAGTCCGGTAGCCAGAGTTGCTCCGGCGGCTAAAACGCCGGAAGTTTTGAGAAAATCACGTCTTGACGTTTGGGTTTTTTTCTGCATACTAAAATCTCCTTTGTTGCAAAAATATTTTTCACGTCCCCTGCGGACGATATATCGTGAATAAATTCACGATGGAAAAGCACAGTATAACTATTGCAAGAAAACTTTGCAACAATCTTAACCGAAAAAATTCTTGCCAAAATTCCTGCCAACGGAAAAAAATATTTTCCACTCCGTACAAATTAAGGGAACTTCTAAAAACGCGAATTTTTTTACGCATTATAGGTCAAGTGCAAGCCATTTGGGCGCACACAATGACAATTTAAACACTCTCAACTGCGCCCGTTTCGTTTGCACTTGACCAATAATGAATACAAAATAAAAACAACAAGAAGAAATATAAAAAATAACTGTCAAGACGGATTTTAAAGTAAGAGGAGTATAATCAATCAATTTAAAGTAACTTCTAATAATCGGCTTTTTATTAAGCACTGTCTTAGGCACTTTCAATTCCGCTAAGTTCGTTGTTGATTGGTTCTTCTTTTCCCAAAATAATTGTAGTGGAAAGAGTTGAAGAATGATTTATTGCCTGCGTTTCCAACTGTAAATCATTTTTTATATCAAAATCGAACAGTTTTTCCAACAAAGACTCAATTAAAGAATGTGATTTCTCAAACCGTTTGAAATTCAACGCCGATTTTAAGTGTGACGGCTCAATAAAAATTTGTAATGGATTGTCCCAATGTTGTTCATCCGCAATTTGTCGGATAATTTGTTGTTCCATTCGGGTTAATTTATGAGCCGTACACAATTCACGATATAAATTCCAAGGATTATCCGGCGAAAAATATTGTTTCCAATAATATTGATGCAATATGTAAAACAAAATAATCGTCAGAAAAAAAGATATAAGAAGTAAAAAATAATAGTATGATAATACCGATTTGGAAGTTCCTTGTTGAACCGATTGGGTAATGGCTTCCATTTTTTTTGACTGTTCCTGACTGACTCTTGTTTTGTTGCTGTAAAATATCTCGGAATCGTCCATTTCCTGCTCTTTTTCTTTGTCCGGTCGAAACAAATTCTTGCCGGCTTGAAGCGGAAAAACCATCGTCAATAAAATACACAATAAAAGCAATAGAATAATCGTTGCGTTTTTCATTGTTTTCCTCAATCATTTTTTATTGTTTTGTATTCTCAAAAAGTTATCTGCGTTCATCTGCGTAATCTGCGGACACTTTTCCTCTGTGATTTCTGTGGTTAATAAAAAAAATTGTAGTTTAAGATAAAAATATGATAAAAATATGCGAATCGGAATTACGGATTTTTTGATTCTTTTTCGGTACGGGCAACGGCTTCTTGTAGCCATTTTGCCCGCAAAATATTACCGGAACCGGTCGTACTTCGGGCGGTTCGTTCATAATGCCGTATTGCCTCGTCGTATTTTTTTTCCCGTTCAGCAATACGTCCCAAGACATATTCAATCCCGTTTTGCCAAGGATTTAGCGGGCTGCGCTGAATACTATTCAAAAAGTCTTTGGCAGCGGCAGTGGAATTGACCTCAAACGATGCCAGACCAAGCCAATAACTGGCGTTGATTGTTACGGTTTGAATTCCCGCCGCTAAAACCGGATTGTTGCGAAAATTGGGATCAATTTTTCGGTATTCCATAATATCGCGATCAGGAATTCGGGCGTTTTGATAAGCGGTGATGGCGTTTTCCTGACCGTTGATTTGTCCTTTGAAATAAAGTACACGCCCCGTCCAAAGCGGAAAATCTTGCCGTTTTGGATTGAGCATAACCAGCGGCTCCATAAAAAGTCGGGTACGTTGTCCGATAAATAATTGTTCAAATTTAGTTCGGAGCGGATATTTCCAAATCTCAACCGCTTTTACGGACGGAATCGCAGAAAAGAGTCGGCGTTGTTCTTGAAGATTGGTGTAAAGAACCATATTTTGTTCACCGCTTAGTTCGGATTCGAGAACTTTCATACGCATGGATGCGGATTCGGGTGTTGCCAAAAGATAAACGGTTGTTTTCTGAAGCAGTTCCGAAGTAATCGGAAATTTTTGCTGTTCGGAAAAATCAAGTTGCCGAAGTAATTGATCATCTTTAAGAACTTGAGAAAGAGTTGCGATTTCCGGAAAATGCAATGTCCCATCATCACCGATTGTTGGTTTGCCGGTTCCGGGAAGCGGCATTCCGTATGCCGGCAGGAAAAGGTAAACTTCGCCGTCCAAAAGAACTCCGACTGCCCAAAATAGCGGTAATTCCGGTTGTTCGGGCAATGGCACGGACAAAAGAGCCGCGTCAATTCGTTGCTGGCGGAGCAGTTCCATGAAGAGCCAGGTTCGATCCCATAACGTACTGTAACCAAGTAACAATGTTTGCCATGGATATTGTTGCGGCATTTCAATGGATTGATTTTGGCTAATTTGCACGGTTTTATCACGAAGATCGATATTACAGGTTGTCCAATCCAACAGATTTACAACACGTTCAAGTAAGACTTGTTTTTCTCCGCGAGCCCAATTGGAGAGATTGCGTGTCCATGTGCATTGTTTCAGATAATCGGCGTCGGATTGTTGGATAAAAAGTCCTTCGATACGGAGTTCGGCGGCATATTTTTCCAGCATTCCGGCAATATCGGCGAAATTAAGCGTGTCTTTTTCGAGTTGTTCGAGTTGTCGGGTGAAGTTACGAATACCGGCGGCATTGAGATTGGGGATAGATTCTAGTTCGACGAATTTTTTTTGGATTTTGGTAATTGATTGGGAATAAACGGTAACACCCGGAATACCGCATTGTGTGGACATTATTTTTAGTTCTGTAATGAGTCGGGAGAGGAGTTCTGTGAATTTTTTGCGTTCATTTTCCAGTGATTCGGAAGGAACGATTGGTTGACCTTTATCATCGGTAACATTTTCTCCTTGCAGGAGGTTGAGTAGTTGAACGGTTTCCAAAGCGGTAGCGGCAACAGTTCGGGTGTTGTGTTCCATTTCGAGGAGGGTGGAATCCGGTTGCCAATTTTCATCTCTGGCGCGGCGTTGAATCCATTTATTGAGCCAATCAGTTATGCTGACGAGTTTTTCATAGCCGGGTGTTTCGGTAAGACACGGGCTTGATTCCAATGAATTGAGTGATGCGAATGACCGATCAAAATCTTCTTTTTGCCGAAGCCTGCTATCCGTATTAACTCCGCCTTCGACGGTAAAGGTAATATTGGGACGAGTTGTATTGCGGCAATCACAACCGGAAAAAAAGAACAAAAAAATACAGAAAAAAATCAGAAAAAATTTCATATCATTTACAATTTTAGTTTGTATCACATTTTTCAAAATAAAAAAACAATTCTGTACGATGAATCGGTTTAACACTGGTATTTTAGTTTAGAAAATTTAAAGATTTCTAAATGATACCAAATTGCCGGAGATGATACCACTACCCGCCAATAACCTGATATCTTATTTCTAATTGGTCAAGTACAAGCAAAGTAATCGCATCTGTTGTCAAAAAAATTGTTATTCTTAGAATATATTTTGTTGTTTCGTATTCTCAAAAAAATTATCTGCGATAATCAGCGTTCTCTGCAGACAATTTTTTGTTTCCGTATATTCTGCGCTTAAAAAAATGTGGTTAAGAAAATAGTGTGTTGGTTCGGTGTCAGGTATTCTTGACACTCTTGTAAAATATTGGTAGATTACTCTTTCACACAAAGTAAAATATATGCGCAAAATCGTGAATTTTTTTTTTTCGAATACACACCGAAATTTTTTGAAAGAAAATAAAAAATAAAATGAGTACATTAACAGAATCATCCGCAGTTAATCGGATTCAGGACGAATTAAAAACGCTTTCACCGCATGAATTACGCATGGTTGAAAATGCAATACGTGATTTACAAAAAAATCACGCCGCCTCTGAACATTCAGAAGAAAAAGAGAACAATCTCGATTTCGATGAAGATAAATGGTCACATCCCAAACCAGGTGCTGCCCGACGATTCATTGAATTATGTCAAAAACATTGGAAATTGCAAAATAAATTTCAAAATAATGAAAAAAATGATGATTCCAATGAAGATAAAGGACAACATCCCAAACCGGAACATGTTCAAGATTTTCTCAATTCATGGGCTGGCTGTTTGAGCGATTTACCGGATTGGGATAAAAAACAAATACGTGAAATGCGGCTCAATGAAAGATATGGAGAGAATTGATGATTGCTGTTTTACTGGATACAAATATCATTTTAGATTATGCACAAAACCGCGAAAATTTTTTCGAAAATGCACGGGAAATTTTTGAAAAAATGAACAATAAAGATTTGTACGGTCATATTTCCGCCTCATCCGTAACTGATATTTTTTATCTTCTCTTAAAAAAAATGGATATGTATGAAGCCAAAAAGATGTTAGTAAAATTATTGAGAATACTCA
>JAISNF010000191.1 GCA_031276415.1 Planctomycetaceae bacterium | reverse complement strand
TGTTTTTTTCTATTTTTGTTTTTGTATTTTACAAAACAATCTGCGATAATCAGCGTCATCTGCGGACAAGTTTCTTGTTTCTGAATCTTCTACGGTGAAAAAGAAAATAGACAGTGACTTGTATTTTTGGCAAAGAAGGATATATTATTCCATTCCGTGTAACAGTCTATTGTATTTTTACAATATTTTTACATTATTTTTATAACTAAAATATCAGGTTAGAATAATGGGTTTTTTTGACCGAATCAAACAAGGATTAACAAAAACTGTTCAGGTATTGAACACCGATATCCGTGATCTTTTTAAACAGAGAGGACGTTTGGTGGACGAAGTTTTTTTGAACGAAATGTTCGAAATGTTCGTCAAAACCGATATGGGAGTTGCGGGGTCTAAGGAAATTATTGCTGAAATCCGAACACAATATCGCGGTCGAGTCGTCGAAATGCACGAAGTATTGAAAATAATCAAAACAAAACTCAAATCGCTTATGGCACAACCAACCGCACCTATTTTGTTTGCGGAAAAAAAACCTACGGTTATTATGGTTTGCGGTGTCAACGGAAGCGGAAAAACAACAACTATCGCCAAATTGACATCAATGTTTGTTGCCGAAGGAAAAAAAGTTGTTTTGGGTGCGGCAGACACGTTTCGGGCAGCAGCAGTTGAACAATTAACCGTTTGGGCAAAACGTCTTGGTGCGGAAATTGTTGTCGGAAACTCAGGAAGTGATCCGGCAAGTGTTGCCCATAAAGCGGTTGTTAAAACTTTAGAAACCGACGCCGATATTTGTATTATTGATACAGCCGGACGACTCCAAACCCAAAAAAATCTAATGCAGGAACTTGAAAAAATCCGGCGGGTATTAAGTAAACAAATTCCAGAAGCACCGCACGAAGTTATCTTGATTTTAGACGCAACCACAGGACAAAACGGAATCAGTCAGGCAAAATATTTTACCGAAGCCGTAAAATGTACAGGAATTGTGCTGGCAAAACTGGACGGAACAGCAAAAGGCGGCGTGGTTATTGCAATTCGTAAACAACTCGATTTGCCGGTAAAATTCATTGGAGTCGGCGAATCAGCGGCTGATCTCGCCTTATTCGATTCCAATGAGTTTGTGGACGCACTCTTCGATGAAACATAATTAAACTTCTAATAACTGTTTTTTTTATTTAACCACAGATTATTTAACCGCCGAGAACACAGAGTTCACCAAAAAAAAGCGTCCGCAGATGATTTTTAAAAGTGTCCGCAGATTTTCGCAGATGATTTTTAAAAGCGTCCGCAGATTACGTAGATTTTTGCAGATGATTTTCAAAAGTTTCTTTATTTATGAAAATTTCTAGTCCTATTCGTGTTTTACAAATATTTGGTGTATTGAGCAATATCGGTGGTGCGGAGAAATGGATTCTTGATTTACTCCGAATGCGTGATTCGCGTGTTCGGTTTGATTTTTTGCTTAGTCTTGACGAAGGTTTTCTTGTTTCGGAAATTCGGAGGCTTGGTTCAACAGTTTATTTGGTTCCGTTTTCGAAAAGTCCGTTGCCTTGGGCTTGGAGCAATCCTTATTTGTCCGGTGTTCGGAAAATATTGCGCAACAACAAATATGACGTGATTCATGTTCATCAATTTGATTTATCCGGTGAAATTTTGCGTATTGCTGCACTGGAAAATGTTCCTGTTCGTGTGATGTCTGTTCACGCCACGCAGTACGATAATCCACGATTTTATCGCCGTTTTGTGCATCGTGTTTACGGACGTCCGCAGATTTTTCGTTACGCAACGGATATTTTGCCTTGTTCACAAACTGTTGCCGAATCTTTCACACCGTCCGCTCCGAAATTTCAAACGGCGAAAACACAAATACTTTACACTGGAATTGATCCCGCTGTTTTTGAAGAAGCCAATCGTCGGCGTAACAAAATAAGTCAACAGATTCGGAAAGAGTTGGGACTTCCCGATCACGCAACAATTTTAGGACATATCGGACGTTTCACTCATCAGAAAAATCATCGTTTTCTCCTTGAACTTTTGGAATTTTTACAAGATACCAATGATACAAATAATACAAAAATGACGGAAAGCACAAACACAAACACAAACACAAATATAAGTACGAAAACAAACTCAAAAATCCGGAAGAGTGATTCGTGGTATGCCGTGTTGGTTGGTCAAGGCGAAAATTGGGAAGTGATACGCCGTGATATTCAAAACAAAAAGATTCGTGATCGTGTGATTTTAACTGGTTTACGTTTGGACGTTCCTGATTTATTTTGTTCGTTATTTGACGTATTTCTTCTTCCTTCGTTTTATGAAGGTTTACCGATTGTGGCGATGGAGGCGTTGGCGTCTGGTCTTGGTGTTGTTTATTCTGATCGGATTTCGCATGAGTTGGACGATTTTTTCCCGCAACGTATTCGGCGGGTTTCGCTGGAGGCTCCGAAAACACATTGGATTGAAGCGATTCACGAAATGATCGCTGCTCGTTGTGAAACTTCCCTTGCTCTAACAGAGTTGGCAACAACGCCATTCACACTTCAATCTTCGCTCGAACATTTGATTTCCATTTACACATCACATCGTAACTCTCTATTTTATTTTTAACCACAGAGAACACAGCGTTCACAAAGAAAAAGCGTCCGCAAATTACGTAGATTAGCGCAGATTAGCGAATAGTGTTGCAATGCGGATTAAAAATATTGGGGCAATAGTTCCGCTTGCGAACTATTAACTATTCACTACTAACTATTAACTAAAAAACAATCTGCGAAAATTTGCGTAATCTGCGGGTTACATTGAGAATGATCTATGAAAAATAGGCGGGTTAAGATTGAAAAACAAATAGACTACTGAATAATTACGTTGCCTTTATTTATTGATT
>JAISNF010000656.1 GCA_031276415.1 Planctomycetaceae bacterium | reverse complement strand
ATTAAAAATTTCCTTCATGTTCTCTGTGTCCTCTGTGGTTAATAAAAATCAGCGGTTAATACAGCGGTTAATAAAAATATATTTGTGATTTTTAGAAGTACCCATTATTTAATGATTTTGTTGATTTTTCTTCGTCCCGATAGGGACGGTATTTTCATAGCCGCAGGTCTTTGACCTGCGGTTAAAAGTCAACACATAATTCTGCCCCGCTAGGGGCAACACTTTTTGACGTTAAATAATGTCAATAAAATCCTGCCCTCAGGGCAGAAAGGACGGGCGGATTTGTTACCGCAGGTCAAAGACCTGCGGTTATGAAAGTTACGCCCTTATCAGGGCGAATATTGAGCAACTATACATTAAAAAACATCCGCTAAATTTCAGTGAACGGTTACAAATAATTCTTAAATAATTCCTTGTCCGGTATTTTATGTTTCCGCGATTGTCTCAATAAAATGAAGCAACAATTGTTGCAAGGGAACATGGTCAATTGTTTCAACAACTTCACGGGCTTTTTGGGCGTAACGTTTGATTAATTGTCGTGCATTTTCAAAGACGCCGTTTTTTTGAAATTGTTCGAAAATATTTTGAATAGAATCGTGTTGTTGGTTGATGTTGAAATTTGCTAAGGCTCGGAGCAAGGTCGGGCGGTTTTGAATGATGTCGGCTCCGAATGTTTGTTTGTTCAACCGGTCGGGAAGCCAATCGTCCAAATCATTTTTAATTTGATAAGCGACACCAAGATGCCGTGAAAACCGTTCCAATATTATTTTGATCTTGCGGTAAAATCCCATGTCAACCGTTCCTGAAGCCGCCGCCAGCAAAACACCAACAATCAATGCCGCCTCAAAAGCGGGAGCGGTTTTCAAAACATAAATTTTCAGAATATCCGAAGGCGCCGGCTGATTTTGTTGCGATTTCCAATGGAGTTCCGCGCCTTGACCTTCGCAAAGCCGGAGATGTGCCGAACTCAAAACATGAAGCATCTCGATAACAATTTCGTCACGCGGAACAGAATTTTGCAACGGAATACGATCACGAATTTCCGTAATAAGATGATAGCCCCAACCAAGAAGATAATCGCCGACATTAATTGCAACAGCGGTACCATGTAATTGATGCAAGGTCGGTTGACCGTATCGAAACGAATCGTCGTCTTCAATATCGTCATGAATTAAAGACGCTTTGTGAAAAGATTCCATTGCGGCGGCGGTTTTCGTAACCCAATCGGGAAATCGGGCGACATATTTTTCGCCGTTGGGAGTTGTTCCCATGGAACCGGTTAAGGCGTCGTAGGTTGCCAAGACAATGAACGGACGATAATATTTTCCGCCGTAAGAGAGATAATTCAAACCAATTCGGCTGGCGGTTCGAATAGGATTATCTGACGGCAACAAGAATTCCGGTGATGATTTTTCCGGCGGTTTTGGCGATTCTTCCGGCGGTTTTTCGAATAATTTTGCTGCTCCGCGTAAAAGATGAATCCAGGTTGGTTTGTTTTTTTCGGAGGAAGTTTTTTGACGGGACGGCAGAAACGGCGTTTGAATCATTTCTTTTACCCAATCAATATCTGTTGTCGAATCTCGGCAATTTGAAGCGTGAAGCGGAACAGCCATTGCCGGAATTCCGGTGAGTTGTAGTTTTTCAAACACGCGTTCCAGCGACCGAAGACAACCGACACCAAGAATTGCATCGACTTTGCCGTTTAAAATCCATTGCATTACAATCGGCGAACCTTCGGCAATCATTACATGATAACCGAGTGATGTTGCCAATGTTTTCAGATTGCCGAGTTCGCATGCGCCGCAAGATTCGCAACACAAACCGATGGAGTCATATTTTGCCGGACAATGTTCCGCAGAACGCATACAATGCGGCAACAACAAAAGCCGGCGGTCAAAAGGAATTGCCAAAACTTGATTTCGCCATGTCCGGCTGCCGATCAACACCATACTCCAAGCGAGAAATTGTTCGTTGTGAACAACAGTCCGAGCCAAATTTTCGAGATGATTTCGGGTCATTGTGTTGGTCAGATCAAGCGTTTTGATTTTCTCACGAATTTGCTCCCGAACTTCCAGAGATGCCGGAACTTGTTGTAATTCAATCTTACCGATGGTTATTGTCATGAAATATCCCGTTTGTTACCTGCGTTGTTGCCGGAATTTTCTGTTGTAACTGCTCATTTTGTCAACGGTAAAAAACTATTGTAGCCGATTTTTTTCCGGTGTTCCGTATCGGACAAAACCAACGAGTTGTCATTTTCTATTAAATTGACGTTTCTGTCAAGTTTCCCCGCAACGGTTGATGTTATTTTGATTTCCGCCCGAAAACAAGGGCAAAGTCGGCGAGTACACCGAACAATGCCAGATGAAAATCTGCCGGAAAAATGTTGCGTACCTCCGGCGTTTCGGGTTCAAACGCCAGCGTTTCGGGTTCAAACGCTAGCGTTTCGGGTTCAAACGCCAGCGTTTAGAGTTCAAACGCCAGCGTTTCGGGTTCAAACGCCAGCGTTTCAAGTTCAAACGCTAGCGTTTAGAGTTCAAACGCCAGCGTTTCGGGTTCAAACGCTTGCGTTTAGAGTTCAAACGCTAGCGTTTAGTGTTCAAACGCCAGCGTTTAGAGTTCAAACGCCGGCGTT
>JAISNF010000412.1 GCA_031276415.1 Planctomycetaceae bacterium | reverse complement strand
CCGAAAATTACTCCAAATAGCAAATAACAAAGATTTTGACCCGCACGGAAGTATCGCGGTTGCCAAAATTTACGCCGAAGCCAAAAAATATTGGCAGGATGAAAATGTCGTCGCCGAATCGCTCGAAAATTGGAAAAATTCCGAAATTCCGCAAAATAATAAAAATCTCCACGCCCTTTGGAATGGAAATGACGTCTCCATCGCCCTACTCATTAAACAACTCGGCGAAACTCATGAAGAAAACGAAATCAATAAAATTCTCGCCGTTATTCTGAGTTTTGGCACCGAAGGACGCGAATGTCTCGCCGCCGCACTCAATAGTGATCGCCCTGCCCTTGTCTTCAACGCCGCCCGCGGTTTAGCCGGTTCCATTCACGCCGACGAAATTTTTCTCCTCTACCCTGCCCTTTTCGCCGATTCCCCGCTCTCCAATGAACAACGAAACCAAATCGCCGAAACTCTTCGACAACGAAACTTCAAACTCCCCGATAAAGACAGTGTTTCCGCCGCCGCTGAGAATGTTTCCGCCTTCGCTGACAGTGTTTCCGCCGCCGCTGAAAGTGCCGCCGCCGAACTATTAAAGCGTTCACGCGATTATTTAGAGAAAAAACGCTCGCTCAAACCGGCATTTGACGGGTTTGTCCGGTTCTGGAATTGGGATGAAAAAGAAAAAAACGTCAAATATATCCGAATGATGTTGCCGGCGGCGTACCGTTTTTTCGCCTACCGTTACGCTGCTCAAGCCTACAAAATAAAGCCGGAAATTGAGGAGATTCAACGCTTTTATCTGCTCACCTTCTTTGAACGTGCCGCCTACCTGAATGGTTTGGATAAACCGTTTGATTTGGACGCAACCGGATTAAACGCAACCCTCGCCAAAACCGAACCCGACCCCAAACAGCAGCAAGTTCTTCTCCAACAAATTCTGCTGGACGCTATGGCGAAAGAATATTACGCTGCTGCCCAAGTTGCCGTTGTCCTGCTCGGAATTTCAAAAAACCGCGAGTTGCTGCAACCCGCTCCTAACGGTAAGCCCTGCCCCTTAGTTCAGGCTGTGGTCGCCAAAAATCGGCGAGTACGTTTTGCGGCTCTTGAAGCGATTATGACCATCCAGCCGGAACAACCCTATTCCGGTTCCAGTTTCGTTGCGGAAACTTTAGTCTGGTTTTCACGGGCTGACGGGCAACGAATCCTCGTCTCCGCTCACCCAAAACTTTCCAACGCCGCTAAAACAGCCGGATTCTTTATTGGTTGCGGTTATCGGGGCGAACTTGCTCAAACTTGCCGTGACGCTATGAAACTTGCGGCGGAAACGCCTGATACGGAACTTGTTGTTGTCGATTCGCGCACGCCGGAACCGGCGGTTGCAAACTTCGTGCAGGAAATGCGCAAGGACGCCCGAACCGCCGATATTCCTATCGCCGTATTAACCAACGCCGCCGCTTTCTCCGATGAGATGCCAAACTATCAGAACCGTTCGGAAATGCAAAAAATCGACCAACTTCAACCCGCTGCGCCGTTTGCCCTATCCTTGTCGCAAACTTATCCGGTTATTGTCAACGATGACGGTGCAAAATGGTTAAACGATGATTTGCTCGGAAAAACCGATGTTGAACCTGTCCCAACCGTTGTCCGTATCGAACAAGCCCATAAATCGCTTGGCTGGCTCAAAACAATTGTTGAGGCGGCTCAAAACGGTCAAAAGATTTATCATATTGAGGAGTTGGACGATGTTGTATTTCGGGCATTGCGGAGTGATGTACGAATCGGGAAAGGTCTGGAATTGGCGGCGGTCGTAAAATCAAACGCCGTCCAAGCCGCTATCTATGAAATCGCCGCAAATTCTCTCCAACCCATTGAATTACGCCGGAAAGCAGCCGAAAACTTCGGGAAAAGTCTTGATGCTTTCGGTGTTCTTTTGCGCGGACAACAAATTCAACATCTTTACGACCGTTACAACGCCAGCGAATTTGAATCAAAAGAAACACAAGAATTACTCGGAAATATCATCGACCTTGTCGAAAAAAAATACGAAAAGAAATAGATTCAATAGTTGATAGTGGAGAGTTGAGAGTGGATAGTGCCGCATGCGGATTAAAACCGTTTGGGCAATAATTCCGTATGCCGTCTTATCAACGATCATTTTCAACTATCAATTATTCACTCTCCACTATCCACTCTCAATTATCAACTATCAACTATTTTTCATGGATTATACGCATGTTGAGGTTTTTTCGGTTCAAACGTCCAAGAAAACAGGTTTACCTTGCGGGGACGTGTTGGCAACCATCCGAACAAATACGGGAACAACAGTAATTTGTGCAGATGGAATCGGTTCTGGAATTAGGGCGCATATTGCAGCGCAAATGTGTGTCGCTCGTTTGACCGAGTCCTTGCGGCAAGATATTTCACTTCGCAAAATCTTCGCCTCCGTCGCAACAACCATGCAAAATAGCCGCGATCCAAAGAAACCGTTTGCGGCGTTTAGTATTGCGAGAATCCGTTCAGACGGAAACGCTACGGTTTTTTCTTATGACGCTCCCCTGCCCATTCTGGTTAGTCGGCAAGGCGGAACAATTCTTGCGAATCGCCCTTTCCCGCTTCCCGGCGGGCTGGCAATGGAAAGTAATTGCCAACTTGAAAGAGACGAGGGAATTCTGTTGATGAGTGATGGAATTACGCAGGCGGGAATTGGTTACGGCGCAAACACCGAATGGACAAGCGAAGGTGTGGTGCGTTTTATCAATGAAAAAATCGCTTCACGAATGAAATTTTCGTTAATTCCCGAAACAATTCACAAAGAAGCGATTGCCCGATGGCAAGGTAAAGTGAAAGATAAATCGGCAACAGCAATTCCGGCGCATTCGCCGGTTGGTCGGGGGTTTTCGCCTTATGCGCCGGATGCTGCTCACCAAAATAATCTTCCGCCGGTTCATCGTGTTGTTGGTGATGATTGTAGTATTGTTTTGGCTTTGTGCCGAACCGGTCAAACCGTCAATATTTTTACGGGACCGCCGGAAGATCGGGAACAGGATTTGCCGACGATTAAGCGTTTTATTCAACTTCCCGGTTTGAAGATTGTGTGCGGCGGGACGACTGCAAAACTTGTTGCGAAATATCTCAATGTCCCGTTGGAGATGGAATCGGAGCCGATGAGTGTGATTGCGCCGCCGCGTTATGCTATTAAGGGGATCAATCTTGTTACGGAGGGGGCGGTAACATTGAATCAGGTGTACAATATTCTTGACGAGGACATTTCGAGGTTGAACGAGGACAGCGGGGTAACGGAATTACGGTTATTGTTGGGGGTTGCGGACAAACTGAACATTATTGTTGGTTGTGCTGCCAACACTGCCAACGCCGATATTTCATTCCGCCAACGCGGTGTGCTTTCGAGAAAAGTCTTAGTCCCGCTCCTCGCCGAAAAATTACGCCAAGATGGAAAACTCGTCAACGTCGAATTCGTGTAAATCAAAAAATTATCACCCAAAGAACCCCCGCAACCAATTAATCAATATCAAACAAGTTGCCTTGTCCGTTGATAGATATTTTTTTGTAATACTTTGTCCTAAAGGAGTTCCCGGCTCTTCCTGCCAAGCAAGCCATGTATGGATTCTTGCTTTTGCTTTATAATTCTGTGAGTATTTTTGCAAATTCCGGTTCTCAATATCATTAAGCACATTATCGGCAATCGGAAAAAGTTGATCCTTTTCAGGAACAAGATAAGCAATAAAGTCTTCCAACATTCCATTGGTTTTATTGTTTGGCATCATCCAGACTCCGAATTTTATTCTTTCGGCATTGTTACAGATCAAACCTTCTTTTGGCAATTGGTCGGGAATTTCAAATTTGTGTAACGCTTCGGAATTTTTGACGGATTGCCATCGTGCGTTAATATCTGTATCTGCATCAATAATAATTCCCAAAGTCTCAATTCCCGATTGTTTTAACCGTTGCGGAATTTGTTCAAGAAGATTCTCAATCCCTTCACAATCAATCACATCAAATGATTCTTTCACACCAAACTGTTGACACAATGCCCAAAGAACATGTTGGTCATCTTTGCCTTCAACAAGAAGTTTTTGATTATATTTTTCTTTGTTCTTCGTCATCGGATTTCAATATCATTCCTGTTAATAATTTCAAGGTCTTTAGCATCAAATTCAACAGGAATAATCGTTCCGTTTTTATTATCGAGCCGAATCAGTTTCCCTGCCTGCGTGTTGCCGGAACTATTTAAGACCGATTCAAATGTTTCGATACAGTCGTTGCTGTGTGTTGTTGCAAAAACCTGAACATTTAATCTTTGCGACATTAGAAAGATAATTTTCCACAATTGCTCTTGAATTGTATAGTGTAAACCGTTTTCAAATTCGTCAATCAGCAAGAAACTGTTATCGGCATTAACCAACGCAAGAATCATCGTCAACACGCGATTAATCCCATCGCCCATACTTTTCAACGATAATACTTTTTGAGAATCAGACAATTTAATAACCGCAACTCTTTTTCTTGTGTCTTCTCCAACAAAAGCGATTCTTTCTGTTGCCGGTTCAATGATCTTTAACGAATCAATAACATTTTGTTCTTTATCGGTGAGTGCGATATTATCGAACAATTGACTATTATTTTCGCTGTCGATATTTCTCCCTCTGACATATTGTAGGGTTCTGCTATTAAACAGGCTTCTATGATTAAATCCGATACCATAACGGAAGATTCTTTCAGTGTCTTCAAGAGGAAATATTTTATTTGTGTCTCCGTTTCCAATTTCGATACCAAGTTTATAAACATCTCCAATAATATCATCTTCACCATTTTGTTCAAACAGTGTTTTTATCTTCGTAACAAACCTTTGACCGTCATCGTCTGTATATTTTACAAATCTTAAAGTAATAGTATTAGAAGGTAGTTTGTTTTCTTCTGATGCTGTATTTTCAATCTCGCCGATTGAAATAGTATTCTCTGAATCAAATCCAATAATTCTATCAGTGAATAAGGACGAGAAGATTTTCAAATTATTTTCAACTGAATTTTTTTCATTTAGTTGAATATTTTCTCCTCTTTCATCAAGCAATTGACCAATCAATTGTAAATTTCCTTTTGTTGCATAGATAGCGATTGCTTCGAGAATGGAGGATTTTCCGGTATTATTTTTTCCCGTGAAAAGATTAATCCGTTTCAATGAAGGGATTTTGAATTCTTTTAAACAACGAAAATTATTTATTTCTAACGATTCCAACATGTTTTCTATTTTACCTTTTCAAGATTGTTTTCAATCTTAGTTTGGGCATGGACGATTGCGGACAATTGGGTATTCAGGCTTGAAATTCGTTTATGACCGGAAATCAGCCTTCAAAAAAACCGTTTGGCAACACGAATTGCCGATGTTTTTCTGATTCCCTGTCGGCGAGTACGCCGATCAATGTTTTGGGGTGATTAGTGAATTGAGTAGTTGTACGGTATTTTTTAATAAGTCTTCCAGCACCGGACGTTCCGGTAATGTAAAGGATAACCGCATTTTGCCCTCCGCATCAGGTTCAAGACGTATCGAGTTGGCAACCGTTTTTTGAATGTTCGGCAAAATTTGTTCGGTAATAATATTGTTGCCGGTAACCGTCGGTGTTTCGGAATTGGACGCCGATTCTGATTTCGGCGTCAGTGTTCCAAGTAACGTGTCCGCAAAATGAAACAACGATTGAAATATTTCGTTACCCGCTTGAACAATTTGTTCTTTGCCTTGCGATTGCGTAATTGTTACGTCTTGCGGCGAAATCGCTAACGATTGTAACGCCGATTGATCAACCGGAGCCGCAGGTTTTGAGCCGAGAAGAACCTCAAGACGCCGTTTCAATTCCTCCACTCCCGTTTGCATCATCACTTCATTCACGTCACTGCCAATATCAAGCGAAGCAATCGCTAAATCGTGTTTCGCCGAAATCGTTTTCAACATCTGTTCTTCAATAGTATTTTCAGTTACAAGCAAAAATACCTGAACATGACGTTGTTGTCCCATTCGATGAGCACGCCCGATTCGTTGTTCCAGAATAGCAGGGTTCCAAGGTAAGTCCACATTGATAACCGTGTTGGCTGCCTGAAGATTCAAACCAACCGAACCGGCATTGGTCGTCAGAAAAACACGGCAATCGGAATCGTCCGCAAACGTCTGAACCAAACTCTGACGCTTCTTTTGCGGAATAGAACCGTCAAGACGAACATATTTCACATTATTACGCTCAAAAATCGGCTCAATCAAATTCAACATCGTTGTCCATTCCGAAAACATTACAATTTTACGATCATATTCTCTCAGTAATTCCTCAAGCAATTCTTCAAGACGTTCCAGTTTACTGGAATAAAACGGCTCCCTCTTCTCAACAAGAAATGTGCTGTCCGCACTCATCCGCGCCGCAAGAAGTGCTTTTTGTAACCGCAAAATATCCATCTCCGTCAAATATTTTTTACCAACAATTCCCGCTACAATTTTCATTTGTCCATTATGCATCTCTAATTGCTCTTCCGTCGGAGTAATACGAACCACTTCCACCGTCCGTTCCGGTAAATCTATCTGAACCGATTCCTTCGTCCGGCGTAACAAAATCGGCTTCAACTGCTCACGCAACTCGTCAAGATTCTTGTAACCGGCAACACGACCGGAATCTTCAACAATCCGATGACGATGAAAAAAACGATACGCAGGAAGCAACCGGTTATCATCAACAAATTGAACAACAGAATAAAGTTCGTCAATCCGGTTTTCCATCGGCGTCCCGCTTAAAACAAGAGCATACGGCGAACTAAGAGCCTTAATCGTTCTGGTTGTTTTCGTTTCCCAATTTTTGATACGTTGTCCCTCGTCAAGAATAATCAAATCCCAACGCGTTTGTTCTATCGGCAAAATATCACGAATCACCTGCTCATAATTACAAATCGTAAAGAATACTTCATTGCTGTATTGATCAAAACGTTCACTGGAACCACCGAGAACAAGTTGGGCACTGCGATGCGGCGCAAACTTGGAAATTTCAGACTTCCACTGCGATTTAACCGAAGCAGGAGAAATAATCAATACTTTTTTAATATCAACCTCCCTCGCTAAAAGTTCCGCAACACCAATTCCCTGAACCGTTTTACCAAGCCCCATATCGTCTGCCAAAATCGCACGACCGGCACCAACCGCAAACGCAATACCGTCAAGTTGGTAGGGCAATAATTCTGCGTTGAGTAAAGTTTTCCGTAACGGATGTTCTTTGGGATTGGCACGGATTTCTTCGACCAACGATTTCATACGATCTTTGAAAATTTGTTCCTGAATCCATTGATCAGCATCGGGGTAAATTGTTACCGGAAAATCGAGTGATTCCAGTTTCGCCACTGCTTTTAGGAGTGGTTTAATTTCTTTAATTGGTTTATTGAGAAACGGTGCCGCAATTTTTTTTACTTTAACACAGGTTTCGGTATTACTATGATTGATGTTGTCGGGCAGAGCGAGATGGAGTGTCCGATGTTCGCCGTATTTGAGATAGAGTATTGTTTCGTTATTAACGTAAGGTGTTTTCAATACATTTTCATTAAACTTTTTTTGGCAACGGTGTAACAGATGTAAGATATGTTTGCAAGTTCCAAGCCGATTTGTTTTGAAGTCGGGGCAGGAACAATAAGAATCGCCGTATTCTGTTCCGCGAAGAGCAACACGATATGTTTTGCCGGAAGTTTCGTTGACAACAATGTAATCAGTCCATGGGGTCTCTTTATTGTTTGATTTAATTTTAAAACATTCTGTTCGGGCGCGTGTTTCGCGTTCGTGCAATGCACGTTGCCGTAATTTTTTGGGGGACAAGAGTTCGGGCGGTGTTTCGAGGTCGGGAGTTTCGGCGAGTCCGATGAGCGATTTTTCTTCGAGTAAAAATGAAAGAGTTGCGGCGATATGTTCGCAATACCGGTTGGATTCTTTTGTCGGGTTACAGCGGGAACAGTAGGCGGCGAGTTTATGTTTCGCTTTATCGGCAAGCATTATTGTTACTGTCACGGGTTCGAGTGCCGGTTCACGAATCGAAAGCCGGAACAAATCATCGCCGAGATAGACATCGTTTTTGACATTGAGTTCATCAAGAGGATAAGTTCTTCGTAACAGCAAAGCCCCTTCAGATCCGAGAATATCACAAGCCTGACGATAAGTCAAATGTGAAAGTCTATCATACAAAGTAAGTTTATCTGAACGTTTTGTTACCGGTTTTAGCGGGGTTCGTGAAACTTTATTATTTTGCTTTGTTTGGGCAGAGGAATTAGATTGAAATTTTTTGGCAATCATTAAAGTATATTCAAAATATTGGAAAAAGACGTTGATTCGAGTAAAAAACAAACCAATATTCTAACAACACAAAAAAATAAAACAACTATGAAGCAGGCATCTCGTTTTTATTGAGGTTTCCAGGGAGTTTGCCCATTTTTTGGTTCGAGAAATCTGGCTCCGGTGTCCTGGTACCAATGGAAAAGTAATTTTTGTAATTCTTTTGTTTTTTCCGGCATTTTTTCTGCGAGATCAGTTTGTTCTCCCATGTCTTCCGTAACATTAAAGAGATGAACACGTCCGTCTTCAAGACGTTGTATCAGTTTATAATCTCCCACACGAACCGCCGAAGAAGGAAAACCTCCCTGATTACTGTAATGCGGGTAATGCCAGAAAAGAGCATCACGTTTCAATAACGTCTTTTCGCCCTTGAGTAATGACGCAAAACTTATACCGTCAAGATGTTGTTCCGGCTTGAGCGGAAGTTTCGCAAGATCAAGCAATGTCGGATAAAAATCCGTACTAATTACCGGTACGTTACAAACACTGCCGGCTTGAATCGTTTTAGACCAACGAACAATTAATGGTTCACGAATTCCGCCTTCATAGTTCCAACCTTTTCCTGTACGAAAAGGCAAATTGCTTGTCGGCAAACCTTCCGCAGTGGCAAGACCGCCATTGTCTGACATGAAAACAACAACTGTGTTTTCGTCCAAACCAAGTTCTTTCAACTTGGCAAGTACACGACCAACACAAGCATCTGTATGAGATATCATTCCCGCATAAATTTCATGATTTTGCCGGCACCGAGTTTTTCGCGGTTGATCGGAAAGATGAACCTGTTCTTCTTCCGTAAAATCACGGGCTTCATCATTTTGAAGATTGAGTTTTTGTTTTTTGTCGCGATAAGGAGCAACATATTCTTCAGAAGTTCCCAACGGAACATGAACCTGATAAAACGAAAGATAAAGCAAAAAGGGCGAATCCTTAGGCGAATCCTTAAATGCATCCAAAACAAGCAATGCGTCATCAGTAATTTGAGTTGTACGTGTTTCAATAACTGTTGCGGAAGTTTTCTTATTGATGGGCGGAAGGTTCGGTAATGTTAAATTCGTTACGCTTGGAGCAATATACCGAATGTCGCCACTCACCACGTCAAAGCCTTGAAATTGCGGTCCGTAATCTTTGGGATTACCAAGATGCCATTTTCCAAGCAAGGCGGTTTTATAACCGGCTTCGTGAAACGCTTCGCCTAAAGTTGTTTCCTCAAGCGGCATGAAAAGATCAAGAGCCGCCGGTTCAAAACGTTCACTTCGTTTACCAGCCAGAAAATTCGTAATTCCAGAACGAACCGGATAACGCCCCGTCATAATACTGTAACGCGTCGGACTACATACACAACAAGCAGCATACGCCGTAGTAAATTTCATTCCTTCCGCCGCAAGCCGGTCAATATTAGGCGTTTCATAAAATGTGTTCGGATTGAACGCCCCAATGTCCATAACACCAAGATCATCCGCCAAAATAAATACAATATTCGGTTTCGTGTTTTCTCCCGCCGCTTTTAAGGGAAAAATAATATAAAATGAAAAAAATACTACAACGAAAAATAAAAATCGCATTTTAAGTCTCCCGACCAATTTTAGAATGGTTTAAGTTTTTGCAACAACTCGTACATAAATTGTTGTTTCGTATTTTAAAAAATTATCAATATTTATCCGCGACAATCTGTGAAATCTGCGGACAAGTTTTTCTGAATTTTTTGTTGTGAAAAATAAAATAGACAATCATGTTACGGTTATTTTACGGGTTATTTTACGGGTTATTTAATTTTCGTTTTATTTTTTTGTTCGGAAGGAATTTCTTTTCGTTCATGTTTCATTTCTTTGGTTGCTTCAAGACCGCGGCGTTCATTTTCCTCCATTTCCTGTAACGTAACTTTCGTATCCAACGAATGCCGTTTAATTTTTGAACGTAATTCCTCTTGATTGGCGTTTTTGACTTTTTTAAGTACAAAATCATCGTAATCAACCGAACCGGCAGTATAATAACCGAAAATCATCACACGCCCGAATTTCGGTGAATATTTTGTGTGACGCGGCGTAAATTCCTGAGAATGTTGAACCCATTCATTGGGATGATCCTGATTCCAATGGTTTTGCTGACTCCGGTAAACTTCACGCGTTTGTTGACCAAGTTTGTCGGTAAATCCTTCTTTTAACGCTTCAGCGGTCGGTTTGAACATCGTGTCAATCGTGTCGTAACATTTAATAAACACAATCGCCTTAACACCTTTCGATTTTCTAATACGATAATCAATTCTGTACGTTGCCGTTTCTTCAATCGGAAACGGTTTACTGTAATACATCAACCCAAAACCTTCCGCAATTCCGGCATCAAATTCCGTGTGCAAAAAATGATTTCCGGGTTTATCAGGGTCTTCCATGCGTTTGACAAGACGCCCTATTGGTTCACGGTGTTGGGCGCAACGATTTTCCCAACCGACAGGAATTTTATTGGAAACTTTTTCAAAATCACCGCCCTCCATCAAGTTTGGATTCTTCGCCCAATTCGCATCCATGTCGGCTTTCTCGGCAACAGTGCGTGCCTGTTTATTGTAAAGTTTTTCAATAGCCGCCCGTACATAAATTCCGGTAACTTCAGCAATCGCCTCGGTTCGTACCTGATTGACTTCGTAAATGATTTTCGGCGGATCAACCGAAAAATCAACCACTTTAAGCCAAAAATCGTAAATCTCCATTACATCTTTGTCAACACGTTCAATCTTACCCCAGATTCCAATATCAGCGTTGAATGTTTTAGTAACGTATTCCTTCATTTTTTCAAGCGGAGTATCGGGATTGGGTTTAATTTTGTACGTTTCGCAGATATTTCGTACATCAATCATTGATTCGGGAATGATAAAACCTTTTTCACGATTTAATTTCATCCAAAACATGTTGCCCATAATTCCGCCGTAATCGGTTGGCAGTTCCGCATCCCAAAGCGATTCAAAGTCAAACATCACCACACGTTTTTGTCCCGCATATTTTTCTTTTTCATCTTTGACCTTAACCTGAATATCACCGCGTGCTTCATCTCCGTCTTCCGCTTCAGTAATCACATCATGACCGACAATATCAAGATCAGAATTAGGTTGAGTCTGTTGAAGTGATGAAAGTATTGGAGATTTCAAAACGGAATTTTGTGAAGTGGGAGTTTGAAGAGCAAGAGTTTGTGAAGCGGAAATTGGTGAAGTTTGGCGTTCCTGTGGTTTTTGTGTACCGATTTCTTCAGAGTCCGGCAAAACGCCTTTAATCGTATTCAAATCTTCTCCGTTATTTTGAACGAATTTTTGATCTTCGGCGGAAAGAATTTTGAACGGAATTGTTTTTCCGGTTCCTTCCGGCGTCATGATACAAACTTCTCCATCCATCAACGAGATAAATTCTCCCTTAGCCAAAACCTTTCCTGAAACATCTTTCCATTCCCGTTGCGCCGGATCAGCAGCACACGCAAAACCGTAACACACTAACAAAATAAATAACGACAATAATAATCGAAACATTTTATATTCTCCGTAACTCAATACAATGTAGGTAACCGTTCACGGTATTTTTTATTATTTAATGATTTCGTTGATTTTTCTTCGTCCCGATAGGGACGGTATTTTCATAACCGCAGGTCTTTGACCTGCGGTTAAAAGTCAACTCATAACTCTGCCCCAATAGGGGCAGCACTTTTTGCGTTAAATAATGTCAATAAAATCCTGCCCTTTCAGGGCAGAAAGGACGGGCGGATTTGTTACCGCAGGTCGTTGACCTGCGGTTATGAAAGTTACGCCCTTATCAGGGCGAATATTGGGTAACTATACATTAAAAAAATCCGCTAAATATCTGTGAACGGTTACCAATGTAGGTAATATTTCATCGAAAATATCCTGAAAGAACAATTTTTCGTCAAAATTTTCATTTCTATTATACAAAAGAAACATCACCGGAAAAGACGGTCTGTAACTTTCCGGTAATTATTCAGTAATTTGGAGATCGCTGAAAGGTTATCAAAACTACGCTTGCCAACGGTTGATGCCGTTTCGATTTCCGTCCATAA
>JAISNF010000615.1 GCA_031276415.1 Planctomycetaceae bacterium | reverse complement strand
AACGGGTGATTATGTGGTTTTTGCCAATTCCCCTGATTTAGATGATGATTCCGGTTTTAATGTTGACCCGAAATCGACGCGAATGGGATTTAAAATAGAAGGTTCCGGTATTCCGGGTTGGAACGGTTCAAAGTCGGAAGGAGCAATCGAATTTGATTTTCAGGGATCATTTCAAAGCCGTAATCGTGGCAGTTTATTACTTCGCAAAGCGTATGTTGCGGTTGCTGATGATCAAACGAAATTCCTTATCGGGCAGGATTGGGAGATTATTTCGCCGCTTTACCCGAAAACACTGAATTACACGGCGGGTGCTTGTGTTGGCAATGTCGGATATCGTCGGGCGATGTTGCGGTTGGATCGTCGGTTTGATTTTTGTAATTCAAGCCGGTTGACGACTCAATTCGGTATCACGGATAATGTGTTTCGCGACAACACCACAGTTTCTCCGGCGTCATCAAGTTTTCCTATTATTCAGGGGCGTTTGGCTTACACGTTTGGCAAAAATTGTTTCGATCACGGTAAACCAATCACATTGGGCGTATCTTCCCATTTCGGCGAACAGCGGTTTACGTTTGCGGGAAATGATCGTAAAAATCTTCGGACATGGTCATTTAATATTGATTTTGATTTGCCGATTACGAAAAAACTTGGTTTTCAGATGGAATATTTTCTCGGTGAAAATCTGGCAACAATTGAAGGCGGTATTTTGCAAGGGGTTGACACTCAACGCCGAAACACGATTCGTTCTCAGGGTGGCTGGGCGGCATTTACTTTTCAAGCCACAAAAAAGTTACAGACAAATTTTTGCTACATGATTGATGACCCGTTCAATGACGATGTGATTTCCGGCAATGCGGACAATAATTTGGCAAGAAATTACAGTCATTGTCTTTTTATCAATGCGTTATACAACTGGAGTGATGCTTTGATGACGGGTTTTGAAATTGATTTCTGGCGAACACATTGGCAACGTTACACCCCCGCCACTCAAACCGTAACACCCCTCACTCCCGGAACTCCAATCCGATATGAATTAACAGTACGTTACAGTTTCTAAAAGTGTAACTGTTCACGGAGATTCGTTCAACAAATTATCGTAATAAAAAAATCAATCTTAACCGTTGTAGAGACGCAATACATTGTGTCTCTACGATTTAAACGGTTGCCTCAATGTTCCGGCGGTTAAAACCGCCGGCTACATTGGAAATGCCCCGTTGGGGCAACCCCAAGATAGCGATGGGTTTTAACCCATCGCATAATTCCTTTCCTCTCTGTGATTTTTAGAAGTTCCCAGATGAGCGCAGATTATTTGAATCTAAAATTATTCGAAGACGAGGAAACCGAATCCTTCGGTTAGATTGAAGGAATTTTCGGCGTTCCAGCACTCAATCCCAACTCCCGGAACAATACGGCGAATCCCAACCGCCCAAACCGTTTGCGGCACCGGAACCTGATCCGTCAACGATTCAAGAGGAATCGCCGCCTCAATATACCATGAGTCCTTGTCCTCATACCGCGCAACATACCAATCCGGATTCCAATTTTTGTCGCCCCAGCAAATGTCCGTAATCCAACCACAAGAATCAATCGTTAAAGAATAATACGTACTGTAATCACGATCAACGTCCAACAAAATCTCAACCCGATCCCGATCTCCCGAAACAGCATCCCGTGAACGCGGCTTCTCCGGCACCGACGGATAAGAAAAACCAGGAACCCGCTGGCAACGAATCCCTAAATATAAATATTGCTTGTCATACATAAACATGACTTGCGAACCAAACAACTGTGACTCCGACCGAACTGTTGACTCCCGCCAAAGTCCCGCCGTCTTCTTGTTACGAAGCATCTCCTGAAGCCGAAAACGCGGCGTTTCCGGTGTTAATGAATAAAGTTTTCCATTAAACCACGTTCCCTGATCAAATTGTTTGTCGAATTTCCCGTCCAAAAACGGCTTTGTCGGAGAAAAAGAACACCGAATCGACGGAATCGGCGATTCACGCTGCTCCGGCGGCAATTCCGATTTGTCCTCAACACTCAGCCAAAGTTCCGCACGCGCACGCATTCCCCAAACATCATCAAATTTCAAATCGCCCCGCATTCGGTAATATTTCAACGCCTCCACCCCAAAACCACAACGCCGTAACACCGATGCCAACGTAAATCGAATCGCCGCCTCGTCCGCTAAATCGGGAAAATATTGATCTAAATATCGCCCAATCGCTAAACCCTTTTCCAAACGCGGATCAATGTTTCGGTGATTGTAGGAAGGTTGCTGAGTTCGGGAAGTTTCAAGACCGGTACGCCCCAATGAATCAACCTTAAATTCCGTTTGCGAATTTATCGCCGTGTTGGTTTTGTGTTTGCGCCAACCGGTTTCTTCCGCAGCGTAATATTGAAGCAACCAAAGAAACGCCAAACGGGCAAAATGATGTTTCGTGTATTGTTTGGCGATAATATCAAACGCCTCCAATGCGGATTCCCAATCACCGGCGTTGTGATAATTTTGTCCCATTTCAAATAAAATCTGAACAGCAGCATCAGGATCAATTTTCCGCGTCAACTCCGATGCATGGGACGCCAACCGGCTGTCACGCGGTTTGCGTCCGTTTTCTTTGGTAACTTTTGCGGCATGTTGAATAATTCCAAGCGTTTGGCGGCGTTGTTTTGTACGAAATTGAATCGCATCCCATTGCTCTGCGTAAGAACCAATCAGCCCGCGCCGCGCATCACTGCCGGGCAAAATCTCAATTCCGGCAAAAAAATCACGGTGTCCGGCTGGAGGAGCCTCATCGTAAGGAGTTGTAAAACCGAGAACCGCCGGTTTGGACGTCTGTTGTAATTCAATCAATCCGCGAGCCGAAAACGCCAATTCGTCAATTGATTGCCCAAACCGGATAGAAGGTTCCGTTGTTGCCAAATTCACATCGCCTAAAACGCCGTTTTCCTGAGCAACATGAATTTTCTTGACTTTCCAGGGAAGCAAACCAAGTTCTGTTAATTGATACGGGAACGCTGTTGGATCGTCCGCCATTCGGACTGATTCCATCACTTCGCGTAATACAAATTCGCGAACAGGTTCCTTTTGACTGCCGCTCAGATTGCCGTCTTGACTACCGCTCAGACTGCCGCTCAGACTACCGCTCTGACTGCCGGAACCGGCGGCTAAAATAATTTCAGGACGCCAAAGCCGAATCGCCCCAACAATCCGTTCCCTAATTCGTTGTATTCCTTTACCGTCATTTTCTTTTTGTAATTGTTCAACAAGCGCATCAATAGTTGTTTGAAATTCTTTGCGTTTGAGCGAAAACGAACCAAGTTCCCAGACTCCGGCGGCTCCGGTTCGGAGGGCGGCTTCATGAACACGGTCAAGCCAAACGGATTCTTGATTTTTGATTTTTTGATCTTCATCGCGGAACATCAACACGGCTCCGCCTAAATAACCTTGATGGGCGCACAAAGCCGCAAACGCTTCCAACGGCAAATCTTCCGCTCGTCCCAAAAAACTGAGCAACGCCAAACGTGAACCGCCGGAGTGTTGAGTTTTCCATGTTATGCCGCCGTCATTGGTTTTCAAAATTGTTCCGAGATCGCCGACTGCCCAACCGTTTTGAGCATCGGCGAACATAATTTTCCGAATCACGGTGGAAACGCCGCTTGGGGTTGCTTTCCATGTTTTACCGGAATCGGCGGACGAATAAATAATTGTTCCGGGATTTCCGGCAACCCAAAGTTGAGAATTATGTACTTCGACGGTATTCAAATCAATTGGCATATCGGAATGTTCGGGGAGTTTTCCCGGTGCGACACTCCAACGTAAACCGCGATCAAGAGTTGAAAGAATCAATCCGTTATCGCCAACCATCCAGGCATTGATTTTTTCCGGTGAATTTTTTCCGGTAATCAGTTTGAGATCGGCAAGTCGGGCTGAACCGAATACCGGTGTTTGGGACAAGATTGTTTCATTTTGAAATATTTGGGCAAAAGTTTGGCGGCTGATTCCGAGCCCGTTTTTTTCATCGAAAAAATCTGCTGCTGTCCATCCGTCGGTTTTACCGCCGTGAATTGTTTTCCAGATTCGTCCTGCGTCCAAAGTCAGGAACAAACCGGTTGGGTGATATTCGGACGATTCGCCGGCGAGTATGATTTTGGTTGGATCGAGAATTTTAACCCGATGTAAAACCGGCAAATTAGGAGTTTGGCAGATTGACCAACTTTTACCGCCGTCCAATGTGGAAAGAACGACTCCGCGTCCTTGTGTGCTAAACGGAAAATAATAACCGCCGACAGCAAAACCAAAAGAAGCGTCGAGAAAACAAACACTTCGCAAGGTACATGCGATTGGTGTTTTCTGTAATATCCATGTTGTTCCGCCGTTTTGGGTGTGCCAAATGACTCCGCGATCTCCGACTGCCCAACCAATATCGGCATTGATAAAGAAAACATCATTGAGGCGTGCGTCTTGATTCATTTCGTCGTAAGGCGAAACGTGTTGATTTGATGCCGGATAGGAATTGGGATTGGAGTTTGGATTGGAATTGGAATTGGAATTGTGATTAGAATAAGGCACAAAATGGGCATTCAGCGGATCAAGCGGATTGCCGTTTAGCAAAACCGAATGAACCGGTAATTGGGCGGGGATTGGCGGTTTTGCGGCGTTTGCGAGCCGTAAATCTTGTTGCGGTTGTTGCGGCGGAGATTGTTGTGGATATTGCTGATATTGTGGATATTGTTGTTGTTGTTGTTGTGAATATTGTTGTGCTGACGGATTTGCCGGTGCTGATTTCTGATGTTGTATTGCATTGGGATTTTGATTTTTGTAAGTTTGAATGAGTTGTTGTAAATGCGATTGTGCCGGAACCAAACGGACAAATAGAATGGACACAACAAAAAGTGCAAAAAGAAAAAACCGATAAGTAAAAATCATAATAACCACCGAATTTTCTATTAGTTTGAACCAAATATTTTAAGACCTTTTACGACATTGAAACAAAACTTTTCTTAACGAAGAATAAAAAAATCCCTCCCAACAGTCAAGAGCAAAATTATAGGAAAATGAGGTTTTATAAAGAGGTTTTATAAAAAGGTAGTCAATGTTTTGCCGAAGGGCTTTCACCCACCCATTGGTCGGCGTACTCGCCGACAGTGAATCGGTTGTTGTTCCAGATCAGCCGTGCGACATTTCAGGAGAAATGTAGCCTACCTAATTATTTAACTAAAAAAATGAACCCCAAACCCTTGACAGCAGGAAGAAAATCTCCACAATTAGGACTTCACTGATTGGCAATTCAAGTTTAAACGCCAACGTTTGGAGTCGAAACGCCAGCGTTTAGAGTTGAAACGCCAGCGTTTGAAGTTGAAACGCCAGCGTTTGAAGTTGAAACGCCAGCGTTTGGAGTTCAAACGCCAGCGTTTGGAGTTCAAACGCCAGCGTTTAGAGTTCAAACGCCAGCGTTTAGAGTTCAAACGCCAGCGTTTAGAGTTGAAACGCCAGCGTTTAGAGTTGAAACGCCAGCGTTTGGAGTTGAAACGCCAGCGTTTGGAGTTCAAACGCCAGCGGTTGGAGTTCAAACGCCAGCGGTTAGAGTTCAAACGCCAGCGTTGAGAGTTCAAACGCCAGCGTTTATAGTTGAAACGC
>JAISNF010000602.1 GCA_031276415.1 Planctomycetaceae bacterium | reverse complement strand
AGCACCAAATAAACCGTAACTGTAATAAACCGTCCGGTCAACCAACGTATTGTATGCTTAATGTTACGTTTCGATTCCATTCGAATTATAAATCCTTTAATAATTGTTTAATTTATTTTTTTGAGAGTACAAAATAACTAAACAATAAAATTACGAAAATCCACCGATAAAAATCTGCAAGCGTGGAACTTAACCGGAAAATATATCTGCACTAGAACTTCCTATTTAACATCTAAAATGTTTCCGGCTTGTTTCGGCGGCGACTAAACCGTAATTATCGTCACTATCCGAACAACAGGAATAATCATAATACTTTTTCTAAAATACGGCAAGAGCAATATTGGCATTTTCAAAAAAAATTTTTATTTTTCTGAAAAATGACGCAATTCATTAAAATATAAGAAGTTATGTACTATTGTATGTACTATTTTTAGGTTGTTTTTTGTAAATATTCAGTAGAATTTTATTTTTCAATATTAACTCCGAAGGGATGCGAGAGACATATAATAGTAGAGAGTTGATAGTTGAAAGTGGAGAGTTTCGCAATGCGGAATTAATTGTCTGAACTGTGATTCGTGGTTTTTAGAAGTTCCTTCAATGATACACAACATTGATTAGGTAAAGTCCACGCGGCGGAGCGGTTGCGCCGGCGAGTGTGCGGTTTTTGGAATCGATTATTTCTTTCATTCGTTCGGGATTTCCGTGACCGCGCCGACCTTTTACGCCAAGCAATACCAATGTTCCGGCAATTATTCGCATCATGTTGTAAAGAAAACCATTCGCTTCGACTTCTATACAAATTAACGGCGCATATAAACCATTGGGATCATTGATTCGTTCAACCGAAACATCGGAAATAGTTCGGACAGTTGTTTTTCGCGGCGAACCCAGAGCCTGAAAACAAGCAAAATCATGTTCCCCCAATAAAAATTGAGCGGCTTGTTGCATTGTATTGAGATCAAGCGGTTCCCGATAAACCCAACAATAATTCCGCAGCAATGGAAATGAAGGGCGGTTATCGTCAATCAGATAGCGATAACGTTTTGAGATTGCGTTTGTAATCGGATGAAAATGGACGGGGACTTCTTCCGCCTGAAGAACCCGAATATCATGTGGTAAATGACCATTCAAAGCGCGTTGAAATACCGATGTTTCCAACCGGCTTGATGTTGAAAAGGCGGCAACCTGTTTCAAGGCATGAACACCGGCATCTGTTCGTCCGCTTCCGGTTACAGACACCGTTTCGCCCAGAATTTCGGCTAATGTTGTTTCCAGAGTTTCCTGAACACTTGGAAGTTTCGGCTGACGTTGCCAACCTCTGTAGTTTGTGCCGTCATAAGATAATTCGAGTTTAATTCGCCGCAAACTTGTTTTGGAAACCGGATGTGATAATGATAAATCAATATTTGTTTCTTTTAAAAGAGTTTCCTCATTATTTTTTATTTTATTGTTGTCCATTGTTATCAAAACATTTCTGTTTTATAATGATGTTGAAATTGACTTTGAAGTTGACGTTAAAATTAACGGTATTTTATTTTCTACAATTCTTTTTCTATTTCCATGAACTATTCCGGCAAACTTTTAATTGCATCGCCGTCACTAACGGATCCGAATTTTCGGCAAACGGTTGTTTTTCTTATTCAGGGTTATAACGACGATGGGGTCGCCGGTTTGATTTTGAACCGGATTTCGGATAATCCGATTCGTAAAATCTGGAAATCGGTTTTTCATCAGGATTGTGTAACGGATTCGTTGTTGTATTTTGGCGGACCGGTATTTAAACCGTTGACGGCTCTTCATACGAAAGAACAACTTAACGGATTTGAAGTAATACCCGGAGTTTATTTTACAAGTATTCCGCAGGATTTGAAACAACTTGTCAAAGACTCAAACAATTATTGTCGTTTTTTTGTCGGTATTGCCGGTTGGGATGAGACGCAACTGTTGCAAGAAATTGTTGCAGGAGCCTGGTATCTTGCCGAAGCAACTCGCGAACTTGTTTTTAATGATGACCCTGAAATTTGGCACCATTTAATCGAAGCCATCGGGCAAAACTTCCTAAGCGAAATTCTCCATACAAACAAATTTCCAAACGATCCCACGTTAAATTGAATACGCTTTTACCGTCCGATAAATAATTTTTAATGATAATCGTATTAGTATTAATAGAAGGAGTTTATTGATGAACAAAGTTAAACTTTCCAATAAATATCAAATTGTTATTCCGAAAGAAGTCCGTGAAAAAATCGGCTTAAAAGCAGGAGTTTCCTTTGAAGTAATGACCTATGCCAACAGAATCGAATTGGTTCCGATAAAACCAATAGAAGACTTAAAGGGAATATTAAAAGGAATAGATACAAATATTACACGAGATGAGGACAGAATATGAATATTATTGATTCCTCTTTTTGGCTGGAATACTTCGCAGGAACAAACGCAGGAAGTAATGTTGCCGAAATAATTAAAAACTCCAATGATCTCATCATCCCTACAATTATTTTATATGAAGTATTTAAAAAATTGTTATTGGAAACAACAGAAGATAACGCATTATATTGCATAGCCAATATGAAACAGGGCAGAATAATTAATCTTAGTGATGAATTATCTTTATCGGCGTCGAAATTAAGTATAAAATTTAAGTTACCTATGGCTGACAGCATTATCTATGCAACCAATTTAAAATATAATTGTATCTTATGGACACAAGATCAACATTTTTCCGGTCTTAATTTCGTTAATTATTTTAAAAAAATGTAATGATTCAGTAGAACAATTATAAAATTACCGTAATACTGGAAATCAAAAGACGGGCTTTATAGTTGAGAGTGGCGAGTTTTGCTTGAAACGCCACAACGATTGATGTTAATTTTGATTTCCGCCCGAAAATAGCCGAACCTCAAATTATTCCGGTAGGAAAAGTTCTTCGTAACGCCGGATAATTGTATCCATTGAGAAATTTTTTTGAACATGTTCCCGATTTCTTTTGCCTAATTGTTCCGCTAAATCGGAATTGGCGGCAAGTGTTAAAATTCGTTCCGTCATCGTTTTATGATCGCCAAAATGACAAGTTTGATTGGCTGCATTTTCGCCCAGTAATTCCAAAATTCCCTCAACCTCCGTCGCCACAACCGGAAGACCAACACTCATCGCCTGAAGAACTACATTCGGCATCCCCTCCCAACGCGATGGCAAAACCAATATCCGTGACGTTACAAGAAGTTCCAAAATGTCCAAACGCCAACCTAAAAATTTGATACGGTTACGAACCGCATTGTAAGATTTATCGTGCAAAATATTTATCAAACGGTCATGATCTTCGCCGTCACCAACAATCCAACATTCCCAATCCGGTAATTGTTTCAGCCAATCCTGTGTTGTTTCCAAAAACCAATCAAGACCCTTTTGATAAGTTAAACGACCAATAAAAATAACACGATTCGATTTTTCCTTCGGCATTGTATCAAACGGAATAACATCAATCCCGTTGGGAATCACAACAATTTTCTCCTTCGCCAATCGACCAACCGTTTCCATAAATTCCGCAACAGAATGACTGACACAAATATTTTTTTCAACCCACTGATTCGTCCAACGATCAAAAAATAAATGCCATGCGGCTTTTTTTTCCGCAACACGAATTCCCGAAAAAATATGTTTAACCCCCGCAGAATGAGCCGCCAGCCTGCCAAGAAAATTGGCATGAAAAAGATACGATAAAAAAATCGCCGGTTGCTGTTCTTTTAATAATTTTCGTAATCGAAAAAAACCTGCCGGAAATGATTGTAAACCGCGCATATTAAGAAACCGTACAGGAATTTTCGCCGCTTCAAGTATTGGCACGCAGGATTGAAGTTCACAATCCGGCGGAGCCTGAAGCGAATAAACCGTAACTGAAAAACGCTTCTTGTCAAGCCGTACCGCCAATTCACACATCGCCCGTTCCGCTCCGCCAATGTTTAATTCCGTAATACAAAACGCCAGTTTTATCGGAAAAGAAAACGACATAATAGTTGATAGTTGAGAGTTGATAGTGGAGAGTTAATTAGATTGCTTTGTTGATAAATTTCAAGAGCATTGACAAAGAAACAGAAACAAAGGACAATAGAACAATCGTAAATATTTTACCGATATTTCGTTGGATTCTTTTACCAATGCAATATTTCGTTGAATTTATTGTCAACATATTGTCAACCCTGTCCGGTTCCTTGTCAATTCCCCGATGTTGTCCCATTACAATTATGAACTTCCGCCTGACCTGATTGCGCAGGCTCCGTTACGAAATCGCTCCGATGCCCGTTTGTTGGTTGTTGACCGGCAAAGCGGAAAATTTCAACACCGACACGTTTACGATTTGCCGTCATTGCTCAAGCCCAATGATTGTGTTGTTGTGAATGACACCAAAGTTTTACCGGCACGGTTAGTAGGAACCCGTACAAAAACCGGCGGACGCTGGGAAGGACTTTTTCTCGGTTTTGATTCCAACCGGCTTTGGAAAATTATCGGCAAAACACGCGGCAAAATTCAAACCGGTGAATTTGTACAATTACAAACTCCAGAAGGTCATGTCGGTTTTTCATTAGAATTTGGTACGAAATTGAGTGACGGCTCATGGATTGTCAAACCGCAAACGGACGAAATTCCGTTGACGGCATTGGAACAAGTCGGTTGGGTTCCGATTCCGCCTTATATTCGTAACGGACGCATGTTGCCGGAGGACAAAGAATCCTATCAAACGGTTTACGCTTCAAAACCCGGTGCTGTTGCCGCACCAACCGCCGGATTACATTTTACGCCGCAACTGTTCAACTCCATCAAACAACAAGGAATTACAATCAATCCTGTAACATTACACGTCGGCATGGGAACATTCAAACCAATTACTGTTGAAAATATTCACGAACATTCCATGCACACCGAATGGTTTTCGTTGCCGGAATCAACAAGCACAACGCTGCAACATTGCAAAATTAACGGCGGTAGAATTATTGCCGTCGGAACAACTTCCGTGCGTGTTCTGGAATCGGTTCCCGATTTGAAACCGTTTGCGGGAGAAACTTCATTGTTTATTCGTCCGCCTTATCAATTCAAAAATGTCGATGTGTTGCTGACCAATTTTCATTTGCCGAAATCAACATTGTTAATTTTAGTGCGCACATTCGGCGGTGACGAATTGATTCAGGAGGCTTACCGCGAAGCAGTTCGGATGAAATATCGCTTTTTTAGTTACGGCGATGCAATGTTGATATGTTGACGAAAGAACAAAAATTATTTTGGATCAAAATTCAATGATAATATTAAATAACGTTTCGATTCCAATTAAAAAATTTTTTCTGTGTTTTCTGTGGTTAATAAAAATATATTTTTCGTTTTCCAAAATACAATGATGTTTTCAAGATTTATTCTTTTTCTTTTATTTTTTGTTCCGTTAAATTGTTTTGCGGCGGAAACACAATGGACGCCGGAAAATGTTCCGGCGCAAAATGTGGAGGAATTTTTGTTTTATTATCAACATTTTCTCCACACGAATCCGTTTCCGATTGAGCGCAAGCCTAAAAATGATGAAGAAAAACTAAAAAATATTATCCATCATCAACAGTTGTCGGTTTTGTACGAAAAATTGTCCGAAGTTGCCGCAACACTGTCACGAACCGCTGATCTGCCCAATACGGCACCGGAAAACATCAAAAAAGATAAGGCAAATCATCTTCGCGGAACTTGGAATTTGTACAAAAATATTCCGGTCAATACCGTTGATCTTTGGGCGGAATCGTGTTTTTTGAAATATCAATCGTTTGCCCATGAAGCCGATCTTGATTCGGAAAAAATTAAAACGCTCCATGAATTTGCAACGGAAATCGAACAATACGCAATTCTTGATACATTGTTTCAACATCTTAAACGGAATGCCTGTTTTCGGTCATTGAATCTTGTCCGTCAACCGCTAAAAGACCGCGAAGAAAATTCGTCGCAAAATTTATCGGACATTTTTAAAACAGAAACCAAAACCGAAACTAAAACCAAAACAGAAACAAATTCTGAAATCGTTTCTGAAACAAGTTTTGAAATCGGCGAAATTGAAATCGGCGAAAAATTGGTGTCCGCTAACAAATTGTTTGCGGAATTTCTGAAAAAACATCCAAACGAAGAGAATATGAAATTTGCCGAAATATTTCTTGATACGCTTAATATTTTTCGTTCTGATTTTCCCGATTCGAATAATTTATCCGAATCAGTTGAACTGTTGCGCAACGTTTTTATTGACGTACAAAAACAAGTTTCCGATCCGTTGATCAAGGAATATGCTGAAATTTACGAAGGCGTATTGCGGCGGCAGGAACTGATCGGCAAACCGATGCCGATTTGGGGAGCCGATTTAAACGGTAAAATATTGGACGAAAAATCATTGAACGGCAAGGTTGTTTTGCTTGATTTTTGGGCGACATGGTGTAGTCCTTGTGTCGGCGAATTTCCGCATCTGAAAAAACTTTACGAAAAATATCATCGTAACGGTTTTGAGATTATCGGTTACAATGTCGATTCCGATCTCAAAAAACTAACGGCATATTTGGAACAAAATCCATTGCCTTGGACAACATTATCGAAGGAAACAACAAAGCAGATGAAATTACCGTTATTGTCCGCTTATTACGGAGCGAAACAACTTCCGGTTGTCCTGCTCCGCGATCAATCCGGTAACGCTATTCTCCTTGACGCACGCGGCGAAAAACTCAATGAAACATTGGAAAAAATATTTGGTAAATAATATCATTCCCAAATAATTACGAAAATTTTTATCATGTTAATTCTATCCCGCTGATTTTATCACACCAATTCGCAAACACGGAAATTTACGAAAAATTATTACCGTTTGACCTCTTGTAACAATGTTTACAATAATATAGAATAACGACCAATTGTAGTAAGGAACAACGAAAAACAATCAAGTATTGAAATTGGTTTTCAGACGGATTGTTATTTTGTTTTCCATTTTTCTTCCACATTTAAGGAGATCATTTTATGGAAAGACGTTTATTTTTGAAGGCTGCTGCGGTTTCGACTCTTGGGGTTGTCTCTTTTTCTTCTCATTCGGTGGTTGCTTTGGCGGCGGCGAAGAAGAAAAGAATCCCTATTTCCGTGCAGGTTTATTCTGTTCGGAAAGCCGCTGAAAAAGATTTGGCAGCGGCTCTTAAAAAGATTGCGGAAATCGGTTATGAAGGAGTTGAATTTGCCGGTTATTATGGCAAAGATGCAAAGGAAGTTCGAAAATTCCTTGATGATGCCGGACTAAAATGCAGCGGCACACACACCGGAATTGGTGCTCTTCGCGGTGATAATTTCAACAAAACCGTTGAACTGCACAAAACACTTGGGACACGATTTATTATTGTTCCCGGTGGTATTAACAACGAGTTACATTCGGTTGAGGGCAATAAAAAAATTGCCGAAGAATTTAACAAACTTGCTGAAAAAGCCAAAGCCGTTGGAATGGTGATTGGATACCATGCCCATGGCGGCGATGCTAAATTGATTGAAGGAATTCCTGCGTGGGAACGATTTTTCGATGCCACGACGCCGGATGTTCTCATGGAGATGGATCTCGGAAATTACCTTGCCGTCGGCGGTGATCCGTACAAAATGATTGAAAAATTCAAAGGGCGTTCCAAAGCGGTTCACCTCAAAGAATCTGGTGATGCGATCATTGGTTCTGGAAAAATTGATTGGAAGCGGACATTCGAACTTTGCGAAACCATTGGTGGTACTGAGTGGTATGTAGTTGAAGACGAAAAAGACGCTGATAGTTTTGAGCGTATTGGTTTATGTTACGATGCGCTCAAGAAAATGGGTAAAACAAAAGAATCTGCCACCAAACAGGGAGACAATTCAGAACGAAGACAGCGTTTCGGCAGATTGCGTCAATTACTTCGCGGCTGATTTTAAAATTGACTGCAGATGATCGCAGATTGTTTTTAAATTTGTCCGCGATGACACTGATTTTCGCAGATGGACAAAAAAACAATCTGCGTCTATCTGCGTAATCTGCGGATAAAAAACTTGTCCTGTAACTGTCTATTTTCTTTTTAACCACAGAGAACACAGAGTTCACAGAGAAGAGAATTTTTGTATTTATTCAATAATGTTTCGGTTTAGTTGAAATTCCGTAATATTTCCTAAGTCCCGCAGGGACGAGATTATGCATAACCGTAGGTGTAGCGAAGCGCAACCTACGGACAA
>JAISNF010000516.1 GCA_031276415.1 Planctomycetaceae bacterium | reverse complement strand
TTTCCGCAATACAGACAAAACCGCATTGCGTCCAAACTCCGTCTTACCTCTTACTTCACCTATTGCTTCGCCTTCGACTCTGCCTCTTGCTTCACCTTCGGCTCTGCCTCTTGCTTCACCTTCGGCTCTGCCTCTTGCTTCACCTTCGGCTCTACCTTCGGCTCTGAGTTCGTCAAAAATTGTTGGAATCATATCTTCCATCCTTTCATTAAAAATAGGGGTTAATGCGTTATGAATTGTTTGGGGTTGTAACTGTTTACCGCGTGCAGCGAAAACCTTCGCCACAAAATCGAGTATTTCTTTTGTTATGATAACTTGTTGTTGTTCATCTTTTATTTCTATAAGAGGTAACAATACTTCGGAAAATTCTTCTTCGGCTCCTTCTGCCATTTTTTTCAAAATGCCCATACCAAGACGCGACACAGGACCGCCGCGTAAATTAGCAAAATCAAATGCCGGTAAATCTATCATTGTATAATGTATATCGGGAGCATAACCAATCGGTCGTCCATTTTTATCTTTTGGTAATTTATCCGAGATTTGTGGATAAGGATGGGGAAGTGGTTTTTTATCTACCCGCAGAACCATAAAATAAATTGACGACAATTCTTTTTGTTCTTTGGGTTCATCTTCTTTATCATCATCATCATCATCATTCTGTTTATTTTTATCTTTTTTTCCTTTTTGTGCTTCACGCCACCAAATTGCACTGGCGAAACTATGCAAGCGAATCGGTAAATTATCCAAAGTACCACCACTGCCGACATGTTCAAACAAAACCACTGTTTTGGTGTTTAATCCGTTTTTGAGCGGACACCAAAACACTAAATCCAAAATCCGTTCATCACCTTTTTCACCGATATAATGAGTCGGTGCGGCGGTAATTTTATCTAAATCTATATTACAAACAAAGTTAGGTTCAGCATAATTTATCAAAACATCACAAAATACAAACACCCGTCCGAAAAAATTTTTGACAAATACATCATAAATATTCCCCGGACGTTTTTTGTTAGGTTGTTTATTTTTTTCGTTAATTTGTCGGCTCATTTTGGTATTTTACACTTATGTATTGGTTCTTTCAACAGTCAATGATAAACTTGGGAAGTGTTACATTAGGCGGAATAATTTTTATAAATTTAAAGATAAAACAAACTAATGTCAATCCGTATCTGTTTTATTTATTGTGAAAAGAATAAAACGAAACAAAAAGAAAACCGTCAGCGAATCAATTAATAGAATAACAAAACAATCCGGTGAATTATTTTGCAACAAATTCTAAGAGCGGTTTATTTCCTTGAAAACAGAAAACACGGAAATACGGAAATAAAAAAATTGTCCGCATATAACACAGATTATCGCTGATGATTTTATACTTAAAAAATTATCAGTAAAAATTATCAGCGATGATTTGCGTCTTCTGCGGACTTTTTTTTATTTTTACGTTTTTTGTTGTAAAAATAAAATCAATTAAACAACAGCGGCAATAATATTGTTATTATTACATATTCGGAACATCAACCTGTCCGCCGGCAACACGATGGAGATGATCAAGGTCAATATAAAATACTTCCATTGCATCTTCGTTTTTGATGGTGTAAGGAATAGGCCAACCGACATTTGTTGTTTCTTCGAAATAAACCGTACACTTGTAATGAGCATGGTGTAACTGGACAGGTCCTACAAGAGGCATTACCCGCGGCGGATCAACATAATCGGCAATAAGTTCTTTGGTAATTCCCTTAACGTTGCGGTAAGTTGTTTCCGTTCCGGGAATAGAACCGGCAACCGGACGAATCTTTTCAAGTTGCCGTATAACCTGATCATCCGAAGGCGGATCTAACGCATGATGATCCGAATCGGTAATCGGCGGCAAAATCGCAACTTTGTTATAACGTTCCTTTTCAAACGCTAAGTCTTCATAACCTTGTTGGAAATACGGACTTATTGGAACAGGAATACTCGCAACACCAAGTGTTGGTCCGACGGACAGACAACCCGTTGTTGTAACAATTGCGGAAAGAGCCAGTCCGGCAAAACCGAATAGAACAAGTTTTTTCATCATCTGTCCATCCTCGACAAATTGAATATCTATTGAGATGTTTTACCGCAACCTGATTGGTTGCGGTTTTGATTCGAATTGAATCCATTCCTATTCTTATTATCGTTCCATTTGAAAACAGAACTTGCGGATTTTTTCGACTTTTTTGATAAGTCCACCGCTTAGTAAATTTCCGGCGGTAATAATAAAAGGTTTCAGAAAAATATTTTATTTATTATTTCCTGAAACCTTTTTATTTTGAAGTAACTTTCAAAAAACAGGTATTTTTATTTTTCACCTAAATCCTAAATAACCTAAAAATTTGTTGTTCCGTCTTATTTTTCAAAGTTTTTCAAAGGATTAATTTTGTAATGAAACAAATTTTTTGAAATTGCTTTGCCTTTGCTTTGAAATTCCCTTTAATCCTTTAATAATTTTAATAAGTATAACGTACAGGTTGCCGGAAAAGCGGCGAGAAGGGACCATTGGGAGTTCCGTCGTCGAAATCCAACCACCACCAACCGTCATGCCATTCGAGCGTTGTTTTTCGCCAGCCGAGCGGAACTTGCGGATAAGGATAAAACGGACCAATATAAGGCCACGCTTTCGGTGAATACTGTTTCGGGTAACAGACTTCGGCATAGTTTGGATAACAAGCATAACTAGGCCAAGCGTAATCAGGAAGATTCGGCTGATTATATTGTCCGGGCAATGGTCCTTGCGGTCCGTAGGCTTCGGGGTGATATGCTGTTGGCATTCCTTGTGCTTGTTCTTGCGGGGCAAACTGTTGTTGTACCTGATAATGATGTCCGTAAGTTTGTGCGTATTGTGCATATTCCGGCGGAACAATATTGGCGTTTGCCGGAACGCCTTGATGTATATTTGTTTGCGGATTGTGATTAGCAACCTGAACAACCGGAGCCTGAGATGGTTCTGAACGTCCCGGTATTGGAATAGGAGCGGTAATAATCTGTGGTTGAGATTGTGTTACGGGACGCGGCGACCAAATGGAACGTTTGGCGGATGTTGGCGGAGTCGCAGGAGTTCCTGCGGAACGGTTCTGAACATTTTGCCCTATCGGAGCCACTTGAACCGGTGCCACAACCGCATTGGTCGGAACAGACGGCAACACCCCAGGTGTTCCGCCAACTCGTAAACCATTGTCGATATTGGTTATTTTGATACCGGAAATTTGTTTAACATGTTCTACCGCTTGATAGATCATATCAGACGAACCAACCTCACCAACTAGCCGAACTTTTCCGTTTTGATAGGAAACAGCAATATCGTAACCCGGGAAGCGATCACCCAAACTGATGGCGATTTTTTCTGCTGCTACCTGATTGCTATTGGCGTGAACTGTGGTCGGCGCAACAGCCAGAATTGCGGCGAATATGAGCGGAACTAAAACGAATCGCATTGCCTTCCTCCTACCTGAGTTCGTATGTTCAATATTGTGTTACCTAATAATGGTTGTTTGCCCAAGATTTCGAGCCTTTTAGGTTTTATCGTCCATGCAACAGAGATTACTTAACTGAAAATCGGTTAAGTAATCAATCTTGGGAAATTCTTCACTTCTTTTGTCGGCATTTTCAAATCAAAAGAAAAATTGTTTTTTTCCTTTTTCGTAATTATTCGGGAAGATTTTCGTCAATTATTTGCGGATTGGGCAATTCAATGCAGACAACATTGCGGCAACATTTTGTCGAATTGCTCTTTACAATTTTATTTTGGATTGTTATTGTTCTTTACGATAATCATAATAATTTATTATTTGCGTGAAGGTGATAAAAGTTTACCCAATTTCACAGCAATAATTTAATAGTTACAAAACAACAAGTTCTCTAATTTTTTTTCAATAAGCATGGATGCTCAAGCGGTTGTTGATTTATGTCGTGATTCGATATGGATAGCGTTGTTAATTTCTGCGCCGATTTTATTAGCCGGCACGGTGATTGGTTTGTTGATTGGTCTTTTTCAGGCGTTGACGCAGATTCAGGAGCAAACCATTGCTATTGTTCTCAAAATTCTTGTGATGATTCTGGTGATTGCGTTTTTAATGCCGTGGATGACCGAAAAAATGATCGATTATTCTGCCGACTTATTCAACAATGTCCCGGACGCACTTATTAAAGAATAGTTGATAGTGGAGAGTGGAGAGTGGATAGTGGAGAGT
>JAISNF010000391.1 GCA_031276415.1 Planctomycetaceae bacterium | reverse complement strand
TTGTTCTGCTGCCGCATTTTGGGGGAAGTTCGATAAATTCCGTTCCTTCCCAATCAACAAGATCACATTTAAAAGTATCAAAAGCATTACCGGATTCGGAAAGGAACGTAAACCGATACCCACCTTCTTTGTGAAGACGCCGGAAATAGTAGAGCATGTATGTTCGAATACCGCCAAGCGGATGCGAAACCGGAACGAGAACGCGATGATTTTTCATAAATATAATCGTAATATACCGTTACCGATAAAGGATTACGCTTCGCGTTTAACGTAAGTCTATTTCATTAACCGGTTTAAGTTATTCCGGTTAATGGATGGTTAAGTCATTATAATCCGCACAAATCCACTCAAAATGTCTGTATCGAATTTAATATCCGAATTTAATATCCCAATTTAATTTTTGCGATGTCGGATTTTAGAACGCATACGTCTTTTTTTTCGTCCGATTTTTCGGCGTCCTTTTCCTGTTTTTTTGGTTCCCACGTCAATCTTCCTCCAGTTGAGAATGGAAATTGAAATTATTGAAATTAAAGATGATAATTATATGGAAAATTGTTTTTTGGAAAAGGGGCACCGTTTGCGGCTTATTTTTTTCGCATGATGTTGACTTCTAATAACCGTTTTTTTATTTAACTACTTTATTTAACCACAGAGAATACAGAGTTTACAGAAAAAAAGCGTCCGCAGATTGCGCAGATGATCGCAGATGAATTTTTAAAATATAAAATAAATTTTAAAATTTTTGTATATTTTGTTGTTTCGTATTATCAAAAAAATAATCTGCGATAATCTGCGTAATCTGCGGACTATTTTTCTGTGGTTAATAAAAATACATTTATGGTTTTTAGATGTTCCTCTCTTGAATTTTATGGGGAATCAGAGGTATTGGTGGATTGTTAGGTTTCGGGAATAATAAATTTTGCATTTCTGTTTTACGAATTGTATTTACTTTTTCGTTAATACAGGAAGTCGCCAACGCCTGAAATGCGGCAAACCAAATCCAATGGAAACGATAACCGTTATGACCGCCCGCGCCAAAAACTAAAAGTAACAAAATAGAAGAAACTATCGCTGTTGAAAGACGTAAACAAAATACGCATTCTTTTTCTAATCCTTTTCGTTTTAAGTAGTTATAATTTTGTAAAATTTGAAAATGATTCATGAAAAAGCAAAGTACCAGAAACAACATTGCGATAATTCCCAAAGAACCCAGTTCTCCCGGAATCTGACCGTAAAGGCAATGGGAAAGAAATCCTTCACCGGTTGCAAACCCGTGACATTCGGGACCAACACCCCAAATCGGCGATTTTTCCCAATTTTCCCAACCCCTATAAAATCCGAGAAGTCGTCCTTGCGCACTTTCATTAGCACTTTCATTGATGGAAGAATCAACAATAGTTCGATAACGATCACGAAGATTGTCGGTCAAAGTAAACCAAATAACAACGCTTAAAAGTGCCATGATCGGCACCAACTTTAATCTGTGTTTTGAAACTATTGCGGAAGAAAATAAAAGAAGCCCAAGCCCAAGAAACGCTGATCGTGACCCTGTCAACTGAATACACCGGACACTCAAAAGAATATAACTAATCATGAAAACATAATGCCATTTCTTTTTGAATAAAGTTACCAATGGTAATAAAAACGGTAAACAAATAACCATTGACGCTCCGAAACCATTGGGATCATTCATTGTGCTGTCCACTCCAATCAAACGTTTGGTTCCCATCACGTAAACATAACGTCCGCAAAGATATTCACGGTAAGAATGGAGCATGTAAATAAAAAAGCAGACAATAAACGCCGTAATCAGAATTTTCAAATCCTCTTCTTTTTTAACACTGGTCATTACTAAAAAATAGAAAACCAGATATTTCATCCAATTTTGATACCCGCCGGAATCAAAGATATTCGTGTAAGGACTCAAAAGTGTGGCAAATGTCATTGATAATGCCAACAAAAACACGGCGAAATTGATTTTGTTTTCGGTTACTTGTTTTTCCGACACCGTCAGCCAGGCAATCAAAATAAAAATCATGGACATCCGTTCAATACGCAATGTTCCCATCCAAGTCCATATTTCAAATGGTCGGTGTAGAAAAAGCCACATGTATCCGACAATAAGCCAAATCATATTATTATCGTTTTATTGAACCGTTTTTTTATTTAACCACAGAGAAGAAAATTAAAAAAAATTATTTTAGATCAAAAGTCAATCCTTTAAATATAGGTTATTTGGGAAAATTGTCAAATAAAAACTTGTCTTGGGCATCTCTAAAAATTCATTATTCCCTATCAACATTCCGGCGGTTTTAACCCATCGGAAAGATTTTATGGTAGGCGACCGCTTCGCTCCGCGGCGTTTTTTTCAGTGGTCATTGGCAATTTTAGTGGTAATTTGTAATATCAATTGTTTTGTAAGTCTTTACTATATTTGAGTTTACGTCAAATATTTTAAGGGGGTGTTTGTATTCACTTATAACACCACTTTTTTCATACTGGTTTGTAAGCGGCCAGTTTCGGCGTCACGTTCTGCGTCCTGAACAGTTTTTTCCGAACAAAAACCATATTCAAATGATTTTCTCGCCGTATTGGCACGAATCGTTGCCTCTCGTGCGTTGGCGAGTAATTGAGCCGCGACATCACCGGTTACTTTGGA
>JAISNF010000458.1 GCA_031276415.1 Planctomycetaceae bacterium | reverse complement strand
GCTCTCCGATCTTAACAAACAAACTTTAACAAACAAACTTTAAATAGAATGAATTGAAGTTACGGAATTTTGTGGATTTTTTATTCCGTAATTTTATTTTAAAGAAACGAATAATAGATAGACGATGAAGAATTTTATTGAAGAATTGAAGGAAGGCGACGAGAATCAGGTTTGCTCTTTATTTTTTCCGTTGTCAACATCTCCGGTGGATTTGTTTATAACCGGCTGGAACCGTCAGTTGCAGCGTCCGATTGAAATTAATGTACGCTCGGATTTATTGCCGCCGGAACCGCGTGTTCGTGTGGTATCATTGCCGATTAGTTCGAAAGTACGAATCAATTCCCGCAGTTGGTTTTTTGTTGCGCCGCCGGAAGAATTACCGGAAGTGTTGCCGGAAGAATTACCGGAAGAATTGGTTTCTGATTCAAAAATAGATTGTGCGGAAATAAACAATCTTGAAATTCCAGAGTTGCCGGAAATTCCTGAAATAAATGATTCGGAAATAAATGATTCGGAAACAGAAACAAAAGGAACGGAAAATTCCGAAACAAATAATTTTGAAACGAATAATCTTGTAACTGATTTTCAGGAAACAAATCCGCCCCGATCAGATGCGGATGTTTCTGTTACGGAGGAATCTGTTACGGATGAAGCGGAACTTATTAAAGCCGATATTGAAACATTGACACGTATTCGGGTTCCGCGTGATGCGATTAAAGTACAAGATCGTCTCAGTTATATTCTTCAACCGCCGATTGAGTCGATTTTGCATATTCCGACGCTTGATATGCCGTTTGAACCATTTCCGTATCAACGTCAGGGAATTGCGTTTTTGTACAGTGCTCATTTTGCAATTCTTGCGGACGAGATGGGATTGGGCAAAACGATGCAGGCAATTACAACAATTCGGTTGTTGCTTCGTACCGGTGAAATTCGGAATGTTCTGCTTGTTTGTCCGAAGCCGTTGCTTACTAATTGGAAACATGAATTTGAGATTTGGGCGCCGGAGATTACGGTTCATTCTATTGACGGTTCACCGGCGCGGCGTAAATGGCTTTGGCAATTGCCGAATATTCCGGTTCGGCTTGCGAATTATGAACTTCTGAATCGTGATCGTGAATATTTTGATTGTCCGAAGGGCGAAAAAACGCCGGAGTTTGATTTGGTTGTTCTTGACGAATCGCAACGGATTAAGAATAAAAGTAACGCCACCTCGCAGGCGGCGCGGGCAATTTCGCGACGCCGGAATTGGGCGCTTACCGGAACTCCGGTTGAAAATTCGCAGGAAGATTTGGTTGGAATTTTTGAATTTTTGGCTCCGGGTTTTTTGGAATCAGGGCTTAAACCGACGGATGTTTGCAAGATCGTTGGCGAACATATTTTACGGCGGACGAAGGACAAAGTTCTTACGGAATTACCGCCGAAACTGTTGCGTGATGCGGTTCTCGAATTAACTCCTGAACAGGCGCAAACGTACAAAATGGCGGAAGATGAAGGCGTGTTGCGGCTTTCTGAAGCGGGCGAATCTATTTCAATTCCGCAGGTTTTTGAATTGATTATCCGGCTCAAACAGATTTGCAATTTTGATCCGGCAACCGGTGAAAGTGCAAAATTGGAACGATTACTTGCTGATCTTGAAGAGGTTGCAGAAAGCGGGCGAAAAGCGATTATTTTTAGTCAATGGGTTGAAACCTTGTATCAACTTAAACGGCATCTTGATCGGTTTGGTATTGCGGAATATCACGGCAAAATTCCTTCGGGAAAGCGTGACGAGATGATTCGATGTTTTCGTGAGGACAGGGACATTCATGTTATTTTGATGAGTTATGGTGCGGGCAGTGTTGGGTTGAATCTTCAATTTGCCGAATATGTTTTTCTGTTTGATCGATGGTGGAATCCGGCGGTTGAGGATCAGGCGATCAATCGTGCTCATCGTATTGGTGCGGCGGGACCTGTTACGGTAACGCGTTTTATTTCAACCAACACGGTTGAGGAGCGTATTGATCGTGTGTTGCAGGAAAAGCGGGAACTTTCCGAGTTAATTCTTTCGGGAGCCAAAGGCGGGTTGAACACTTCTTCGGGGTTAAATCAGGACGAATTGTTTGGTCTGTTTAACCTCCGTGTTCCTTCAAAATTTAAAAAAATCGCATAAAGTAACTTCTAATAACCGATTTTTGATTTAACCACAAAAAAAACCGTCCGCAGATTACGCAAATTACGCAGATTGACGCAGATTATTTTTTGATAATACGAAACAACAAAATAGACAAAATTTTTTAATTTTAACTTTAGGGAACTTCTAAAAACACAGATTTATTTTTATTAACCACAGAGGACACAGAGAAGAAAAATTTGTATTTATTCAATAGTGTTTCGGTTTAGTTGAAATTCCGTAATCTATTTTTCGTCCCGTTAGGGACGAGATTATGCATAACCGTAGGTGTAGCGCAGCGGAACCTACGGAAACATCTGATAACACCAAACAAAAGCCCCGCATGGGGCGAGATTATGATTATTACGGTTGATAATCTCGCCCTTTCAGGGTGTCGTCAAGAAGTTTGTTTTAGCTATTAACCTGAAAGGAGGTTATCGTGTATTAGCCTGTTTGACACGTAGTTTTTTCGACGCAATTGAGGAGTAATTCTTTTTTG
>JAISNF010000414.1 GCA_031276415.1 Planctomycetaceae bacterium | reverse complement strand
CACCAGAAAAAAATTAAAAAAACCTGTGGACAATAAAAAAATTAAGAAAATTTGACATAACTCTAATAAAGGAAAAACTTTATAGCGAAAATTCATGACAAACAAAAATGGAACATCCGTTATAAATTTAACAATAATAACAATGGCAAGTTTAATTGATCCTAAATTAATTCGTACTGATCTTAACACACAATTTCGAGTTGATTGGCATAGTGAAGTGGTGAAGGAATACGCCGAAGCCATGGAAGCGGGCACGGTTTTTCCGCCAATTCTCGTGTTTTACGATGATGTGAAAAACCTACACATTCTTGCCGATGGTTTTCACCGTCTTGCTGCACATAAATTGGTACGCCCTAACGATTGGATTTTAACGGAGTTACGTCTCGGAACGGTAGAGGCAGCACGTTGGGCTAGTCTTGGAGCGAATCAGAGTCACGGTATTCGCCGAACTAATTCCGATAAACGTAACATTGTGATTGAGGCATTGAAACAGCCGAAAGGTTCGGAATTGAGTGACCGTCAAATTGGAAACCATCTCGGAGTTGACCACAAAACGGTTGCGTCGGTACGCCGTGATTTGGAAATCTCTATGATAATTCCCCAGTCAACTTTTAGAACCGGTCTTGATGGTCGAACTATCAACATATCCCGTATCGGCTTCTCAAATTCGTCACAACAATCAAGTCTACATCCTAAAACATGCCTTGAATGCCGTTATTTTGAAAACGATTATTGTTTTTCCGGCGGGGAGGAAAAATTATCAACAGACAAAGCATGTGAATATTTTGCGGTTATTGTACCGGACCCGCCGGTTCGTGAAGTTCCGCCGCCAGATTATGATCATGTTGAACCTTGTGATGATGACGATGATACTCCAGTGAAACACCGTTTATTTCAAAATCGCCGATTAAAGAATACTATCACCGTTCCCTTCCGCCAGACAAACCTCAACTGTTCGCCATAGAACTTCGGGAACATTGTGATCGGGAATATTTGATTGCATGTTTAGCCGCATTAAGGAAATTACTCATGGATAATGGCGATTAAAAATAATTATTTTTAAGAAAATTTCAGAATTTTGCATTTTTTATGAAAATAAATTGACCTTCACCGCTATAAGTATTAATGGAAGGGCGATGGTTCGTCTAAAATTAAATATTTTCAAATCTCAAAACATTACGGAACCGACATGTTGTCCGTTCTATTACTTTGATTCCCTTTTTAGCAGGAGTATTGGTTATGCAAAAACAGTACCGCATTGAAGTCTCAACATTTTGGCAACACCCGAAAATAAATTTTGGGAAATGCCGTCAGCAAGTGTACGATTTTACAACAGGTACACTGGTTCCCGATGAGCGTGATTGGTTTAATGGTCAGGATTTTTACAATCCGAAATGGTCGCCAAACATTTACGCGACCAAAGACATTGCCAACGAAGTTTACGATGAACTTGACTTTGAGATGGGCGATTGGACACCTTTGAATAACATCATTTTCGAGGGTAGTCATGAAACATTAACATCGTATCGTCTCGTTTCAGTTAATCGTAACGGCGATGAAAAGATCGAAGCGGAACGGAATGTTCCGGAACTTTTGGCGATGTTAAATGAAACCGCCAAACAGTTTGCTTCTTGATCGTTTATTTTGGGAACGGATTTTTATTTATCTGTTCCCAATATTCTGAACATGAACAGGTCGTGTAGAAAACCTGTTATTCTTTGATTGTCCCTCATTTTTATGATGAGGGACAGTATTTTTTACCCCCTTTTTTTTAGAAAGGTTACATAATGTCAGATTCAGTACAAGCCAACAATTTGTTACAAGAAGAATCGTCTGCGGTCAATGGAGAATCGGTCTCTTTGATGCCGGCGGACGATAAGATGAACTCCAACAATGGAGAAAAAGACATGTTTGATTTTGAAGCCTTGAAAGTAGAAGAGAAAAATCAGTTTGTCAAGGATGCCAACGAGTATCAGGAATTGTTGCGTTCGATTGCGAGAAACGAATGCAAACTCTCCAGGCAGGATGTGTTACGAATTATCGAGCGTGCCGACGCCGATGTAAACCAACTCGAAGCGGATGTCCAGTGGCGTCAGAGACGCGACGAAAAGATCGCCGAACTCAAACGCGTACCGGAATATCGTACACAAAAAGAGGAATTGAACGCAACATTACAAACAATGCGGGACGATCTCCAAAAAGTTAAGAACGAATACGAAACGAAACGTTATCCGCTTGCTTGCCAATATGACCAACTCGACCAAAAAATAAGAACCGCCCAAGATTATCGGAGTGAACTTTTTGAAACATGCCGTAACACCAATCTGAAATTGGAATACGAAACACTTCAAGAACAATGGGATAACCGTGCCGAAAACTATTTGTATGAACGGCAAGGTCAAATTGGAGATAAAATTTCAGACGCACAATCAAATTATGAACGTGCAAAGAAAACAATAACAATTGACCAAGACGACAAGAAACGTCGTTACAAAGAACAAATCAAATCGCTTAGTGCCGAGTACGAAGCGATTGAACTCAAGAAATTGGAACTCGCCAAGAAAAAAGCCGAACACGAAGCCGCTCTTGAAAAACTCCGTGAACAAATGATTTTTGCGTAACCAATAATCTTGCCAATCAAATTTATTGGTACAATAAGCGGGATAGGCGTTCTATCCCGCGTTTCTTTCATCGACTTTTTTGATATGTGTTACAAAATTTACGGGATTATGTTAAAGGTTGAATTTTATTTTTTGTATTCAAAA
>JAISNF010000380.1 GCA_031276415.1 Planctomycetaceae bacterium | reverse complement strand
CGTCAACACACTACCAAAATTCTGAAAATTATTTGCGCACAGTCCCCAATTCGCAGATTAACCGATTATCCCCGCTTGCTATTTTTGGAAATACGCCATTCCTTAATATGCCGGAATTTACAATTGATTTTTCGGATGCGAATAATCTTGAGCCGTTATTTGTGGCGGTTGAACAACTTCGTTCCGGTGTTGACGATACCCAAATGCTTGCCGGAAGTGAAGCCTATCACGCCGCCCCGATCCAGAAGTAGTGGAGACTTGAAAACGTCGCAAAGCGGAATTATTGCTCAAAAGGCTTGTAATTCCGCTTTTTTAAGTCCAACACCGGGTTAAAAAGACCCAAAGTTGGGACAAAAAGACTCAACTTTGGGACTAAAAGACCCAACTTTGGGACAAAAAGACTCAACTTTGGGACAAAAAGACCCAATGTTGGTTCAAAAAGACTCAACGTTGGGACAAAAAGACTCAACGTTGGGACAAAAAGACCCAGCAATGGGACAAATGAAAATACATTTTCCAAAACAAAACCCTTAACAACATTTAAAACAATGAAACTATTAGACCTATTTCAAAAAATGAATTTTTCAAATTTTTATATTGTTATTTTCCTTTTGCTCACTTTGTTATGTTTTGAAGTGTCTCAAAGAGAAGCAGTAGGAAATTCTGCCACCAACGCCAACGAATACATTTTGTTCGATTGCGAACAAATTCCAATTGGACAGTTGACCTCTTTTTCCTTTCCAGAAGGAAAACTGACGGCTTCCCCTGACAATGCCGAGATATGGGTTCACGAGAAAAATCATAACACGAAGATGTTACGAATTCTTGGAGGAACCGATAAAAAAGTTCATATTGAATTCAATAAACCTGTTGCTACGAATCAACTTGTTCTTTATGTAGAACGTTATACTGCCCGATTGCCTTTTCTTTTCAAGATCGAAATCAAAACAGATTCCGGTTGGCAAGAAATATTTTCGCTTGATGATACCTACAAAGTCGGAATACAACCTTTCGTTTTCATTGATCTGAAAAAAACGCAACAAGTATCGGAAATCCGGTTTACGGCTTCGACGGCAGATCAAGGCGGAGTTTTGATCAATAACCTTTGTTTAAATTCCGGTAATGCTATTCCGGTCGATTTTAAAGCCAATCGATTAAAAACTTACACAACACCAATTCTTATTGTTGAAAATGGAACACTTGTTGAGAAATTTAGTTTTTTTCTTGTTGGTCACGCCGATCCCATTAAAATAAACTCCACAATAAAAGTTCAGTTAAACGGAGCCGAAAAATTACAATCGGCAATGGTTACTGTTAATCAGAAAAATTATCCGATACATCCTTTAGTAAACGGCGTTTCCAAGATTCAAATCGACCAGTTGACAAATCGGGGACAACAAGAAATAGCATTGCGGCTAGAACCCAAAAAGAATGCGAAACTCGGTTCGATTGTTCAAGGTGGAATCACAGAAATACAATCCCAAAATGTTTCTGTGATTTTTGACGCTCCAAAACAATCATGGTCAATAGCCTGTCTTTTGGTTACTCCCAACCAAAAAGGAGTTCACACATACAGAATTCCGGGAATTGTCAAAACCACGAAAGGAACGCTTTTAGCCGTTTATGATTGTCGTTACAACTCCACATCTGATCTTCCCGCTGATATTGATGTTGGATTAAGCCGCAGTACGGATGGCGGCGAAACATGGGAAGAGCCGAGAGTGATTCTTGATTACGGAAAACATGACCCCAATGAAGGAGTTGGTGATCCGGCGATTTTGGTTGATACTCAAACCGGAAGAATTTGGGTAGCGGCTCTTTGGGCTCATGCGGGATATTCTATTTTTAATTCAGAAAAAGGTCTTAAATTGGGTAAGTCTGGACAACTCGTGTTGTGTTATAGTGATGATGATGGGATTACCTGGTCGCAAGGACGTAACATAACTCAAGAAATTGGAGCGTCGGAAGAGTGGCGGATGATCTTACAAGGTCCGGGCAGCGGTATCTGTACGAAAAAAGGGGTATTGGTTTTTCCTGCTCAATTTTGGGATGCGGATCGTATTTGTTATTCAACAATTATTTCCAGTAACGATCACGGAAAAACGTGGCGGGTTGGAACAGGCACCAAAAAACAGACCAATGAATCACAAGTTGTGGAATTATCGGATGGATCACTCATGCTCAATATGCGAACCTATAATCTTAATTGCGGCACCCGTGCTGTCGCTGTTACAAAAGATTATGGTCAAACCTGGACGGAACACCCGACTTCGCTTTCCGCTTTACCGGAACCGGTTTGTCAGGCAAGTATTATCAGTTTAACCGGAACGGGCAAAGGAGTAACTGATCATCTTCTTGTATTTTTTAATCCTTGTGATTCTGTGTCGCGAATTAATATGACGTTACAGATTAGTGAGGATGACGGAATGACTTGGACAAGGAAACAAAAACTTTATGAACCCTATTCTTTCGGCTATTCAAGTCTTTGCCCCATTGACAAAAACACAATTGGAATCATTTATGAAACAACAGGCGGACTTATTTTTCAAAAAGTTAATATTTCCGATCTTTTTCCGTCAAAATAAAAAATTACAAATTTATTTTTATTAACCTTTTTATTAACCACAAAGGACACAGAGAACACAGAGGAATTTTTTAATTTTTAATTGGAATCAAAATGTTAATTTTAATTATAATTAACTTTTGATCTAAAATAATTTTTTAAAATTTCCTCTCTGTGAACTCTGTGTTCTCTGTGGTTCAATTTTTCTGTGGTTAAATAAAAAACCGGTTTTTAGAAGTTGCCAATAGTTAGTAGTGAATAGTGAATAGTTGGCGCAGGCGGATTAAAAAGGTTCGATAAAATAGCACGCTTGCGAAACTCTCCACTATCAACTCTCCACTATCCACTAAATACTCTATCTTGAAATTATAATAGTTGGGGTTTAGACTATTGGGATGATGTTTTTTCAGCAGCCGATTTGGTTTTTTCTTTTGATTCCGATTGCGTGTTCGCTTTATTTTTGGCGAATACCAACGCAATTGTTAATCGTTTTGCGTTTTGCAATTTTGTTGCTGGTTGTTTTGGCAATGACACAACCAATGCTCAAATTGCCGGCACGTAGCGGAACAATTATTGTTGTTGCCGACCGAAGCCGTTCCATGCCAACCGGTTCGGCAACCGCACAAAAACACGCCGTCAATTTGTTGCTCAATCATATCGGTAAAGAAAATCGTCTCGGTGTTGTTTCATTCGGAGCAAAATCTTTTCCCGAACGAATTCCAGCCGGACTTGCCGCCGGAACATTCGGAGAATTTACCGCCGATATCCAAGCCGACGCTTCAAACTTAAACGGTGCTCTCGAAAACGCATTGTCGTTAATTCCTGTTGGTGATAAAGGACGATTGCTCATTTTGTCCGATGGTCGCTGGACAGGCGATCAGCCCAATCAATTGGTTGCCCAACTCGTTCAACGCGGCATCGCTGTCGATTATCGGCTAATCGAACGCCCCAATGTCGGCGATATTGCAATCCATTCAATTGATGCACCGGATCGCGTTTTGCCGGAAGAAGTGTTCAGAGTAACCGCTTGGGTTAATGTTCCGGTAACTCAGGATGTGGAATATGAACTCTTGCAAAACGGAATTGTTGCCAAAACAGGAACTCGCTCCCTGACAACAGGAAATAACCGCTTCGACTTTCAACTCAAAGCCGAAACTCCCGGCGCATTGTCTTGTGAATTTCGGATTCGCGGACAAGAAAATGATCCCGTTCCCGAAAATAATTTTGCGCGAAAATTAGTCGGCGTTGAAGGAAATAAACCCTTGCTCGTTCTCGTTCCTCAATCAAAAACCGGTTCGGCTCCCGTTTCAAAATTTGCGGAGATTCTGAACAATTCCACCATCGAAACGGAAATCTCCGACGGTTTGGGAATCCGTTGGTCATTGCCGTTTTTGAGCCGTTATTCCGGTATTGTTCTGGAAAACGTGTCTTCGGCGCAGATAGGAGTTTCGGGTATGGAATTAGTTACCGAATGGATTAAACAAACCGGTTCGGGCTTAATGTTTACCGGCGGTAAAAACTCTTACGCTCTCGGCGGATATTATCAATCGCCGCTTGATGCTGTTATGCCCGTGTCTATGGAACTCCGAAAAGAACATCGCAAATTAGCGGTTGCTGTTGCGATTTTAATGGATTGTTCCGGTTCGATGGGAATGATGATTCCGGGCGGAAAAATCAAAATGGATCTCGCCAATCTCGGTGCTGCCGAAGTTCTCAATATTTTAACGCCAATGGATGAAGTTGCCGTTTTAACCTGTGATACCGGAGTTCAGACAATTATCCCGCTAAAACAGAACACAAGTCCGCAAAATGACCGTGATACAATTTTAACAGTTGGACCGGGCGGCGGCGGAATTTTTGTTTACGTTGGTTTGGCGGCAACCAGCAAAATACTTGCCCAAGCCCAAGCCGATACAAAACACATTATTTTGTTCACCGATGCCGACGATACCGAAAAACCCGAAGATTACGTTCAACTTCTCACCGCGTGTAAAAATGCCGGAATGACTTGTAGCGTTATTGCGTTGGGAACGGAAGCCGGAATGACGGCGGAACTTTGTAAAGATATTGCAAGAGTTGGCGGCGGAAACATTTATTTTACCGAACAGGCAAATGATTTACCGCGTTTGTTTGCGTTGGACACGTTCACCATTTCCCGCAGCACTTTTTTAGAAGAACCGACACCGTTTCATTTTACCGGTGGAATTATGACGTTGACAGGAACAACATTGGTCGCACCGCCGAATCTTGGCGGATACAATCTTTGTTACGCAAAAACAGGTGCTTTGGTTTCGGCGGTAACTGATGATGATTACAAAGCACCGGTAATTGCTTCGTGGCAAGCGGGTTTGGGGCGTGTTCTTTGTTACACGGGACAAGTTGACGGTTTGTTTACCGGTCAAATGGTTGATTGGAAAGATTATCCGTCGATGCTTGTAAGTCTTGGGCGTTGGACGGCGGGACGGACGGAAACATTGCCGAACAATATGATGCTGACACAACAACTTGATGATGGAAGTTGTCAAATCCGGTTACATCTTGATCCTGAACAGGATCAGTCTTTCGCAACACTTCCGACCGCAACAATATTGAAACAAACTGCCGGTGTTGGTTTGGAAACGGAAACGATTTTGTTACATTGGTTGGAACCGTCCATGCTTGGTGCCAATATTGTTTTAACGGGCAACGAAACAATTCAGGCAACAGTTTTGCTAACAGAAAAGGGCGAAACTGTTCCCAAACCGTTTCAACTTCCGCCGGTTTGCCTGCCGTATTCGCCGGAGTTCCGACCTTCCGGTAACGGTAAAGGAGCGGAAACGCTTCGGTATTTAGCGGCGGCAACAGGAGGTTGTGAGCGGATGGAGTTACCGGCGATGTGGAATGATATTCCGAAGGTTCCGCGTTATTTTGATCTTTCGTCTTGGTTGATTTATGCGGCGATTATTTGTTTTGTTGCGGAAATTTTTCAACGGCGAACCGGTTGGATTAGTGTGTTTGGCAATCGTTTGCTCAACCGGATTCGCCGTATTCCTGCTTTTTGGTTACAAAACTATTCGCCGGCAGTCCGCAACAGCAATAACACAAACAGTAACACAAACACAAACAACAACAGCGACGATGATTCAAACACTCAATCACTTTCATTGTTCCGTCGTTTGACAATGCGAAAAGCGCAACGCAAAATATTGCAGCGAGAACCTTCGGAAACATCTGTTTCAAATTCTCAACCGGTTACTCCCGCAACAACATTGCAACAAAAAGAGGACTCGTCTATTTCATCCGGTGATGTTTTCGAAGCGTTACAAAAGGCAAAACAATCTTCAAAAAACCGAACCGGAAAATAAAATAACAAGTCCGAAAATTACGTTAATAAAATTGTCCGCAGATGACGCAGATAGACGTTGATGATTTTTTCATTATGATAACTTCTTAAACGAATCTCCGTGAACGGGTTACGAATTTTTACTTTGAATTTATTTTCTGCAACCTCATTTCAACCTAATTTTTCTTTACGAAATCATTTGACAAAAAAACGCAGTAGAGACGCAATGCATTGTATCTCTACAGATAGCTAGGCAGGCGTCAGTAAACAAAAACTTAATCGCTAACAGTTTAAGATTATCGCTACAAAAAAAATCAAATTAAAAAACGTATTTTAAAGTGTGAATAGCATGCTCATCACACTTGAGAATACGTTTTTTATTTTTGATGTAATTATAAAATGTGTGCGTTTTTTAAGGACAAACACGTTTCGCATATTTACAAGAACCGTAATCTCAAGTGTAAAAAGTATATTTCGACGGGATACTGTCTATTATTGATCTGATTTGATACTTCCTTCATCCAGTTGTCCATTCGGAAAGTTCGCCGTAATTATCTCTGTCCAACTCCGGTTTCTGGAACCGGGGGCAAGTCCTGCCGAGCGTGCTGAACATTTAAACTGATAGGTATCGCCGGATACACGGTAACGCTGTAAAGAAAACTGTGCCCCCATCCAAACATTATTGATTTGTCCCAAATACCGTTGGGCAGTCCTATCCGGTTTTTTCCACGAAGACCAGCCCGTCTGCGTAACTGGTCGCGGAACTGGTCGCGTAACTGTAGTATTTGTTTGCGTGGCGGTTCTGCTTTTACGTTGTTTAACATCTGCCAATGCCTGCTGATACAATCCGCCGTTGGGAAACGGACGGTTATTCGCCAGTTCGAACATTTCGGCAACACAAAAGCACGCATTGAAATACGCTTCGGCTTTATCCAAATTGACCGGCACACCTTTTCCATCACGGTAAATGCAGCCGATTTTGTAAAGGGAATGAGTGTCGCCGTTCTCGAATTTTTTGTACAACTGGCGGATTTCAGCGGTTTCATTGTGATTGTTGGTTTTGTCGATTTCTTTTTGTTTGTTTGTTTCTGCTTTTGCTTCTGCTTTTTCCTTTTCTATGCGTTCCAAAAAGTTTTTCGCATCTTTATTTCCTTGTGCAGCGGCTTTGCGGAACAATTTTTCGCCTTCCGCCCTGTCTAGCGGAACTCCATTACCTTCCATATAAAGACCGGCTAAAAATGTCTGTGCATGATCATCGCCTTGCTCTGCTGCCTTACGCAGCCATTTGACGGATTGGGTTAAATCCTGTGGGATATCGAGTTTATCCGAACCTGCAAAGTAACACAGAGCAAGAAAATTTTGTGCTCCGGCAAATCCTAATTCCGCTGACCGTTGGAAATGTTTTACGGCTTTCTTGTAATCAGGATCGAAATCATTGTCACCGGCATAGATATTGCCCAAAAAGAATTCCGCATATTCATTATTTTGTGCAGCGGATTTGTTGATCCATTCGATTGCTTCTTTTTGATTTCTCGGCGTCCCGATACCTTTCCAGAGACATAATCCGCGTGCAAGTTGTGCAGTTGTGTTTCCGCTGTCGGCGAGTTTTGAGCAGTGGGTCAGGTAGTTATCCGCCTTCGTCTGGTCTTTATCGCAGCCGTTTCTGCCGTCAACATAGCGGTTAGACAATTCCCATAACGCTTCTGGAACTTCCTTGTCCGCCAACTGTTTCAATTCCGCAATCGGCGTGTCTTTAGTAACTTTGACCTTGCCGGTGAATATCTCTTTGACAGATCCTGTATTGTTAGATCCGGTTTCCGCATCATTAGTATGCCCATTGAGGACAATCGGTTCGGCGGCAAAAAGGGACGTTCCCAAAACCGCAACAAACAACAATCCCAAAATCGCGTAATTGCGAATACTTAAAATCATTCTCATGTAAATTTTCCTTTTCTTAAAAGGTTGTTAAAAAATTTTTTGACGGAAACAACACGTCTCCGCCATTCCAAAAATCTAAAATGTTCCGTTTTTGAAATAACGCAACGGAAAAAAGCGTTTGGGCGTCTTGCCTGCATGCGGTTGTACTCAACCGCTAATGAGCGAGGTTTAATATCTGGGCGTCTCTAAAATCTTTAATTCCGAATTCCGAATTCCGAATTCCGAATTTCCCATAACCTCATTTCAACCTAATTTTTCTTTACAAAACAACCTCAGTAGAAAACGAATCCTCCACACAACAACCTCATTACCTCATTAAAAAAATAATGGAGGTAATTAGGTAATGAGGTTTGTTTTGTTGTGGATTCATGGCTGTTGAGGTTGTTTAAACAATCGTTGCGACATTTATGAACATTCCGATGAAATATTATTCATATCCGAGATTACCACGACCGCCGCACGTAGAGCATTCTATTCTGCCGTTACCGCCACATCTGTAACATCTTTTCTCGCCCTCAAATAGTTTGTATGTTATTCCTTTACCATCGCAACTGAAACATTGCTGCTGTGTTGTACCAGAACAGTTGGGACATATTTTCAACTGTCTTGGTCGGGACTCGCCGCCGGAGTACGAACCGCTACTACCGCTACCGGAAGATGAGGATGAAGCACGGGCTGCTGCCTGTTGCCGTTCTTCTTCTTCCCGCTTTCGCTGTTCTTCTTCCTGTTTTCGTTGTTCTGCGGCAATAGTTGCTCTTGCATGTTTTTGCAATGCGTCGACGGATCCTTGATGTCCCTGTAATCCCGCCTTCTTCCACCATCTTAATGCTTCCTCGATATTTTTAGATACGCCGTCTCCGTTATAATAGAGGTTTCCTAGTTTAAATTGTTCTTCGGCGTTTCCGTTTTCCGCCTTTTTCCGAAGTTGCGTCTCTTTGGCAATACTCTGATCCGATGCGCCCGCATCCCAGATTCGGGCGGTATTGTCGTCGCTTCCCGTCAGTACTTCCTTGCCGTCTGGGGAAAAACAAACGGATTTCACCCAGTCGGTATGCCCTGTAAGTTTGAGTAATTCTGTACCTGAT